>JBBSTP010000010.1:0-24179 GCA_038235795.1 Lysobacterales bacterium
TCGACGAGCCGCTGCCGGATGCGACCGTCGACGACCAGGCGCTCATCGGCGGCACCCCGGCCATGCGCCAGCTGTTCCGCGCGATCGGCCGCCTGGCGCAGGCGCCGCTGTCGGTGCTGGTCACCGGCGAAACCGGTACCGGCAAGGAGCTGGTGGCGCGCGCGCTGCACCGCGAGTCGCCGCGCGTGGCGCGTCCCTTCGTGGCACTCAATACCGCGGCGATCCCGTCTGAACTCCTGGAGTCGGAACTGTTCGGCCACGAGGCCGGCGCGTTCACCGGCGCCAGCAAGCGGCACATCGGCCGCTTCGAACAAGCCGATGGCGGCAGCCTGTTCCTGGACGAGATCGGCGACATGCCGCTGGCATTGCAGACGCGACTGCTGCGGGTGCTGGCAGAGGGCGAGTTTTTCCGTGTCGGCGGACGCGAGTTGATCCGGGTCGACGTGCGCGTGATCGCCGCCACCCACCAGCCGCTGCAGACGCTGGTCGAGCAAGGCCGCTTTCGCGCCGACCTGCTGCATCGGCTGGATGTGGTGCGCCTGCCACTGCCGCCGCTGCGCGAGCGCCGCGAGGACATCCCGCAACTGGCCGCGCGCTTCCTCGCCAATGCGACGGCGCGCCTGCAGGTTCCGGCCAAGACGCTCGGCAAACCTGCCCTGCAACGCCTGCAGGCCCACGACTGGCCCGGCAATGTGCGCGAGCTGGAAAACCTGTGCTGGCGGCTGGCTGCGTTGGCGCCGGGGGACACGATCGGCCTGGTGGATCTCACCGAGGCACTGCCGCCCGCGCACGCGGTGAGTGGCGATGCGGCGGCGTGGCAGCAGGCACTGGACGCATGGGCGCGCACACGCCTTGCCGCCGGTGCGCAGGACCTGCACACGGATGCCAAGCGCGATTTCGAGCAGGTCCTGTTGCAGGCGGCGCTGGACCATTGCGAGGGCCATCGCGGCGATGCGGCCTTGCGGCTGGGACTGGGCCGCAACACGGTGACCCGCAAGTTGGGCGCGTCGCGCAAGCGGCGGTGAAGGGATTTCATCGCCACTGCACCGCCTGCACCCCACACTCGCGTACTCGTACCAAGGAGTACCGCCATGCATATGAATTCCCGTCGCCACGTATCCGTCCTGACCGCTGCGCTGGTACTCGCGCTGGCCGCCTGCGCCAGTACCGCGCCGATGTCGACGCCGGAAGCCAGGGCGGCAAAAAAATACATGCCGGGCATCAGCACCGCGCAGCAAGCGATTGCCAACCTCGCCAGTGCGTCCGGCAGCCTGGTCAGCGGAACACTGACGCTGATGCCGATGGGCGATGGCGTGCATATGACGGGCGAGGTCGGTGGTCTCAGCCCCGGCAGCAGTCACGGTTTCCATATCCATGAAAAAGGCGATTGCAGCGCCACCGACGGTTCCAGCGCGGGTGGCCATTTCAACCCGACCGCGCAGCCGCATGGGCGCGCGATGCAGGGTGCGCATCATGCCGGCGACAGCGACAATATCGTCGCCGATGGCAAGGGCGTGGCACGCGTCAACGCGCACGTGATGGGCGTGAGTCTCGGTGGTCGCGGCGCGAACGACATCGCCGGTCGCGCGATCGTCGTGCATGCAGCGCCCGATGACTACAGCAGCCAACCGTCGGGCGACGCTGGCGCCCGGGTGGCATGCGCGGTGATCAAGGTCGTTCGCTAACTATCCGCGCAGACAGTCGGTGTCGTTACCGTCGGTGCAGTGCACGAACTGCACCGGCAAGCCGTGTGCGTCAAGCACCGCGGCGAACTGGCGCTGTCGGGCCTGGAACATCGCGAAGCCGCGTTCCAGTTTCGAGGAATCCTCCTCGCCAGCCACGTAGCGCAGGCGCCAGGCGCAGGGATCGAACAGCGCGATCCGCACCTCGCCATTGGCATAGCGCGCCAGTGGCTCCTGGCCGGCGTCCAGCCAGGCCTCCGTGCCCGGTTCCAGCAACGCGGTTTCCAGTAGGGTCCACAGCGGCTCCAGGCCGACATTGCGGTACTGCATCGCGATCATCGCAGCGAGATCGTGCAGGCTGAGGTAACGCACGTGTTCGATGCGTGCGTTGAACCCATCCTGCAGCGCAAGCGCGGTGTCGGCGGCGGCCATGCCGAGGTCCAGCAGCACCTGCTCGAGCTGCGTGCCGGCGATGGCAGCGTTGTCACCTCGTAGAACAAATGGCAGCACCCGCAAGCCGCCCCCGGCCAGGGCCGCGTCGCTTTGCAGTGGTTGCGGTACGGTGCCGTCGGCAGCCGCGCCGAAGCCGACGAGGCGCGGACCTTGCGACCGCCCCGGCGCGCGTTGCAGCAGTTCCACGATGCGCTGATGCAAGGGCCAGCCCGGGCGCAGTGCTTCGGCCGGATCGAAATGCGCGGCAAAAAGCGCCAGATCGCACTCGCCCGCCGCCGGCACAAGTTTGGCCAGGTCGCGCCCCAGCTGGGTCGCCAATGCCCCGGCCGCATCCGCCGGCAAGGCGGCGTACTTCGGCGGATCGCCGTCGCGGAGCTCAAGCGCGATCACGCCGCGGAAGTCGGTTTGCTGAAATGGGTTCATGCAGGTATCGAGTTATCGCTCAACGCAGCGGCGCTACACTGACCCATTATGCCCGCGCGGCGGGCACTGCCTTGAGGTGAAGTCCATGCAACATGGTCGTCCTGTCGCCATCCTTGGCGGCGTCCGCATTCCGTTCTGCCGGCAGAACACGGCGTATGCCGACGTTGGCAATCTCGGCATGTCGGTGCGCACCCTGGGCGCGCTGGTCGAGAAGTTCGGCCTGCACGGCCAGCAGCTCGGCGAAGTGGCGATGGGCGCAGTGATCAAGCATTCCTCCGACTGGAACCTCGGCCGCGAGGCGGCGTTGTCGTCCGGCCTGTCGCCGCTGACGCCAGGCATCACCCTTCAGCGCGCCTGCGGCACCTCGCTGGACACGATCGTGCATGTCGCCGGCAAGATCGCCACCGGGCAGATCGAGGTTGGCGTCGGCGGTGGTTCCGACTCCACCTCCGATGTGCCGATCGTCTACGGCAAGTCGCTGCGCCGGCGCCTGCTCAAGGCAGTGTCGGCGAAAACCTTCGGGCAGAAGCTGGCCGCGTTCAAGGGGTTCTCGTATCGCGAACTGAAACCGGCTTTCCCAGGCGTGACCGAGCCGCGGACCGGCAAGTCGATGGGCCAGCACTGTGAGGACATGGCCAAGCACTGGAACATCGCGCGCGATTCGCAGGACGAGCTTGCGGTCGCCTCGCATCACAAGCTCGCCGCCGCATACGAGCGCGGCTTCTTCGACGACCTGGTGGTGAGTTTCCGTGGCGTCGCCCGCGACAACGTCATGCGGCCCGACACCAGCATTGAAAAACTTGCCACGCTGAAGCCGGCGTTCGACAAGACCTCGGGCAGGGGCACCCTGACCGCCGGCAATTCCACGCCACTGACTGATGGCGCCTCGGCCTGCCTGCTGGCCACGGACGAATGGGCGACCACGCATGGACATGAAGTGCTGTGCCATCTTCGTGACGCGCAAGTCGCTGCGGTCGACTTCGTGCATGGCGAAGGCTTGCTGATGGCGCCGACCTTGGCCGTGGCCGAAATGCTCAAGCGCAACGGTCTTGCACTTCAGGATTTCGATTTCTACGAGATCCACGAGGCGTTCGCTGCGCAGGTCCTGTGCACCCTGCGCGCGTGGGAAAATGAGGACTACTGCAAGAACAGGCTGGGCCTGGACGCGCCGCTGGGCCGCATCGACCCCGCCAAGATCAACCCCAATGGCTCATCGCTGGCGACCGGGCATCCGTTCGCGGCAACCGGCGCGCGCATCGTCGCCACTGCGGCGAAAGAACTGAAGCAACGCGGTGGTGGCCGCTGCCTGGTCAGCATCTGTACCGCTGGCGGCATGGGCGTGGTGGCGATCCTGGAGCGTGGACCAGCGCCCACTGGGTAACGGCGCTCAAGCGCCAGCGAGAATACTGCGCGCCACTGCTTCAGCGGCCTTGATGCCGTCCACCCCGGCCGACAGGATGCCGCCGGCATAACCCGCCCCTTCGCCGGCCGGGAACAGGCCGCGCGTATTGCGGCTATGGCCATCCGCGCCGCGCGTGATGCGCAGCGGCGACGAGGTGCGCGTCTCCACGCCGGTCAGCAGCGCGTCATCCATGGCAAAACCACGAATCTGTTTTTCGAAGGCGGGCAAGGCCTCGCGGATTGCATCGACGGCGTAGCGCGGCAATGCGGCGTCCAGCGTTCCAAGCGTCACCCCGGGCGTGTACGACGGCAGCACCGCCCCCAGCTGAGTGGATGCACGGTTGCCGATGAAATCACCGACCAGTTGCGCTGGTGCGCAGTAATCGCCGCCACCGAGCTCGAATGCCTGCGCTTCCCAATGCCGCTGCAGGGCAATGCCGGCAAGCGGACCTTCACCGTATGGCGCAAAGTCCTCTGGCGTGATGCCGACCACGATGCCCGCGTTGGCGTTGCGCTCGTTGCGCGAATACTGGCTCATGCCATTGGTGACCACGTGGCCAGGCTCGCTGGCGGCGGCAACTACGGTGCCGCCCGGGCACATGCAGAAGCTGTACACGGAACGCCCGTTGCTGGCGTGGTGGACCAATTTGTAGTCAGCCGCGCCCAGCATGGCGTGGCCCGCCTGCGCACCGAAGCGCGCCTGGTCGATCAGCGATTGCGGATGCTCGATGCGGAAACCAATCGAAAAGGGCTTGGCTTCGACGAAGACGCCGCGCGCATGCAGCATCGCGAAGGTGTCACGCGCGCTGTGGCCGAGCGCCATCACCACGTGGTCGGCGCGCAACTGCTCGCCGCTGGCCAGCGACACCCCGCGCAGGTGGCGCACACCGGTCGTATCGGTCTCGACCAATAGGTCGTCGACACGACTGCTGAAACGGATTTCGCCGCCGAGGGATTCGATCGTCGCGCGCATGCGTTCGACCATCGACACCAGCCGAAAGGTGCCGATGTGCGGCTTGTTGACGTAGAGGATTTCCTCGGGCGCACCGGCGGCGACGAATTCGGCCAGCACCTTGCGCCCATGGTGCAGCTTGTCGCTGATCTGGCTATAGAGTTTTCCGTCGGAAAACGTGCCGGCGCCACCTTCGCCGAACTGCACGTTGGATTCCGGCTCCAGCACCTTGCGCCGCCACAATCCGAAAGTGTCCACCGTGCGCTCGCGCACCGCCTTGCCACGCTCCAGGATGATCGGGCGAAACCCCATTTGCGCCAGCACCAGACCGGCAAACAGGCCGCACGGCCCCATGCCAATCACCACCGGCCGCAGCGGCAACTGCGTCGGCGCCTTGGCGACGAACGTGTACGTCGTGTCCGGCGTCGGAGCAATCTTGCTGCCCACCGCTGCTGGCTCCTGCAAGACCCGCTGCAGGATCTCCGCTTGGCGAGGCGTGTCCACGTCCAGCGAATAGATCAGCACGATAGCCGTGCGCTTGCGCGCGTCGTAACTGCGCTTGGAGATGCTGTAGCCGGTCAGCTCATTGGCGGTTATGCCAAGCCGCGCGATGATCGCCGCAGCGAGCGCAGCCTCGTCATGGTCCAGCGGCAACTTGAGGTCGGTTAGGCGAAGCATAGGCAGGCGTCCAGAAGCGCCTTACTTCAACGTCCGTTCAAACAATTCATTGATCCGGCGGTATTCGTCGTACCAGCTGTCGGCATGGGTAAAGCTGTGCCGCTCCAGCGGGTACGGGGCGATCTCCCATTTGTCCTTGCGCAACTCGATCAGTTTCTGGGTCAGCATCACCGAGTCCTTGAAGAACACGTTGTCGTCGATCATGCCGTGCGCGATCAGCAGACTGTCCTGCAGGCCGCTGGCATATTCCAGCGGTGACGAACGCTTGTAGGCCTCGGGATCGAGTTCGGGCGTGTTGAGGATGTTGGACGTGTATTCGTGGTTGTACTGCGACCAGTCGCTGACCGGGCGCAGCGCGGCGCCGGCCTTGAACACGCCGGGCTGCTTGAACAGGGCGACGAACGCCATGAAGCCGCCATAGCTGCCGCCATAAATGCCCGCGCGGTCGCGGTCGCCTTGCTGGTTGTCCACCAGCCAATCCAGGCCGTCCAGGTAGTCCTCAAGCTCTGGCTTGCCCATCCAGCGGTAGATCGCGGTGCGCCAATCGCGGCCGTAGCCTTCGCTGGCGCGATAGTCCAGGTCGAGCACGATGTAGCCCTGCTGCACCAGCAGGTTGTGGAACATCTGTTCGCGGAAATAATTCGGATAGCGGGCGCTGACGTTCTGCAGGTAACCGGCGCCGTGCACGAACATCACGATCGGGTACTTTCGGCCGGCGTCCATCGTCGCGGGCGTGTAGAGCTTGCCCCAGATGGTCCCGGCGCCATGCTTGCTGGGCACATGCACGATCCGTGGCTGGAACCAGCTGCGCGCCTTGAAGGCAGCGCTGCGGGTGTCGGTGAGTTCGCGCGCCGACCCTCCGGTCGCATCGACCACGGCAAGTTGCGGCGGCACGTAGGCCGACGAATGCCGGACGAGCAACTTCGATCCATCGGGCGAAAGCGCGAAGTTCTCCACGCCATCCAGCGCAGTGACTTCGCGTACTTCGCCGCCGCTGGCCGGCACCCGACATGCCTCGTAATCACCGGGCTGCGCTCGGTTGCACAGGAAGTAGAACGTGCTGCCATCACGTGAAAGTCGTACGTCCGATGTTTCCCAGTGGCCATCGGTGAGCTGGCTGCGGTGGCTGCCGTCCAACGTGTACAGATGCGAGTAGCCGCTTTCCTCGGACAAGTACCAGAGTGTCTTGTTGTCGGGCAGCCAGCCGAAGTCGTTGAAGCCCCAGTTGATCCAGGCGTCATCGTGCAGGCGATGGCGCGATTGCAGCGTTGCCTTGGTCAAGTCGACGGACGCGATCCAGCGATCCTTGTTGTCGACCGCACGCAGCATCAACGCGACGTTGTTGCTGTCGCTGGTCCATTGCATGGCCGCGACCTGCAGCGTGCGATTGCCCTTGAGCGGATCCTTGCCGGCAGCCTTGCGCAGCGCGGCCAACGGGTCATCCTTGATCCCCGGCAATGGGTCGAACGAGAGCTCGCGCACCTTGCCGGTGGCGGTCTGGGCCAACCAGAGTTTCTGCGGCAAGGGGTTGTTGCGACCGACGCGGGTGCGCACATCCTCGAATTCCTCGTAACCCGATTCAGTCACGTAGTTCGGCAGCTTGCCCTCGGTGCCGGTCTTCGCGTCTTTTTCGGTGGTCGACACCAGCAACCAGCGGCCATCCGGCGAGAGTGCACTCTCGACGATGTCGACGTCCTTGCCCAGGTAAGTCGGTGCCGGCGCGCGGGTGTTGTCGGCGGCGCGCCAGGCCTCGTCCTGTTCGCGCGCCGCATCCCGGCGGGCACGGTCGTCGCGCAGGGTATCGATCAGGCGCAGCTGGCGATCGCGCAGGTCGTCAGCCTTTGGCGGCTTGCCTGGTGCATCCTCGGCCTTGAGCAGCGCGGCCTGCGCCACCAGGCGGCCATTCCAGCGATACCAGGCATCGCCGGCGCGCCAGACCAGGCCGCCATCGCGACTCCATTGCGGGCGCGATTCGCTATCTGTTGTACGCGTGAGCTGGGTCAGCGCGCCGCTGCGCAGGTCGCGCACGAATACATCGCCATTGCGCACGAAGGCGCTGCGTGTCGCCGCGAGGTCGTACACCGCATCGGCGGCGTCGATGTCGGCCAGCGTCGCACCATCCAGCCGCCGCGGCGCGCCGCCGTCGATGCCGACCTGCCAATGGTCGCGGATGCTGGCGCCTTCGCGCTTGAGCAGGTACTGCGCCGCCTGGCCATTCCACTGCCACCACGCGTCCTCGACCGGCGGGCCGATCCAGTCCGGGTCGGCCATGGCCTGGGTCAGGGTCAGCGGTTCGGCCGCATGCGCGGATACGCTTGTGAGCAGCAAGGCGACGACGAGGGGAGCAAGACGCATGGCGCGGTCCGGAGTGGTGGTCCCGGAAGCGTAGCAGCAGCGCCGGAGTGGACATGCGCCGAAAGTCCTGCCCATGACAGGGATAGGATTTTTTGACTGGTTGCTCTAGTGCGCGCGGAGGACAATGCACATGCGGCGCTTCCCCCGGTGCCGTGGAGTGCACCGCGTGGACGCACTGCTGCTGTCACGGATCCAGTTCGGGTTCGTGATCTCCTTCCATATCCTGTTCCCGGCCTTCACCATTGGTTTGGCCAGCTGGCTGGCCTTCATCGAATGGCGCTGGCTGCGCACCAAAGAAGAACTGTGGCGCGACCTGTATTTCTTCTGGCTGAAGATCTTCGCGGTGTCGTTCGGCATGGGCGTGGTGTCGGGCATCGTGATGAGCTTCCAGTTCGGCACCAACTGGGCGGTGCTCAGCGAGAAGGCCGGCAACATCCTCGGCCCGCTGCTCAGCTATGAAGTGCTGACCGCGTTCTTCCTGGAAGCCAGCTTCCTCGGGGTGATGCTGTTCGGCTGGAAACGCGTATCGGACAAGTTGCATTTCTTCGCGACCATGATGGTCGCGATCGGCACGTTGATCTCGACCTTCTGGATCATCTCCGCCAACAGCTGGATGCAGACCCCGCAGGGCTACACGATCGATGCGCAGGGCGTGTTCCAGCCGGCCGACTGGCTGGCGATCATCTTCAATCCGTCCTTCCCGTACCGGCTCACGCACATGGTGCTGGCCGCGTTCATCACCACCTCCCTGGTCATCGGTGGCGTGAGTGCGTGGTACCTGCGTCGTGGCGTGCATGTCGAGGCTGGCAAGCGGATGCTCAGGCACGCGGTGGTATTCGCGGCAATCGCGGTGCCGTTGCAGATCCTCGTCGGCGACCTGCATGGCATCAACACACGCGAGCACCAGCCGATCAAGGTTGCGGCGATGGAAGCGCACTGGCGCAGCGAGGAACCCGGTAACGGCGTGCCACTGGTGCTGTTCGCGGTGCCCAACGAAGCGCAGGAGCGCAACGATTATGAAATGGCGATCCCGCGCCTCGGCAGCCTGATCCTGACCCACACGCTGGATGGCGATATCCAGCCGCTGACCTCGGTGCCGCGCGACCAGCGCCCGCCGGTGAAGCCGGTGTTCTACGCGTTCCGGGTCATGGTCGGGCTGGGCATGTCGATGTTGCTGCTGGCGTTCGCCTCGCTATGGGCGTGGCGACGCGGAAAATTGTTTGATGCGGGGTCCAGGAGTGGCCGTTGGCTACTGGATGCCTGGCGCTGGATGAGTCCAACCGGATTCATCGCACTGCTGGCGGGCTGGTACGTGGTCGAGATCGGTCGTCAACCTTATGTGGTCTATGGCCTCCTGCGCACCAGCGATGCGGTCAGCCCGAACATCGCCGCTGCGGCGGTGCTCTCATCGCTGGTGATCTATGCGGCGGTGTACGCGTTCGTGTTCGGCGCCGGCATCTTCTACCTGCGCAAGCTGATGCGGATCGGACCGGTCAAACAGCCGCCCAAGCACACGGATGGGGGCGAGAAAACGCCGGCGCGACCGCTGTCGTTGCCTGACGAATCGGTGGAGGGTGCGTAATGGAGTACTGGCTACCCGTCATCTGGTTCGGCGTCATTGGTTTTGGCGTGCTGATGTACGTGCTGCTGGATGGCTTTGTGCTCGGCTTGGGTATCCTCGCCCCGTTTTCCGAGGACGAGGCCCAGCTCGACCACATGATGAACACCGCTGCGCCGATCTGGGACGGCAACGAAACCTGGCTGGTGCTCGGCGGGGCTGGCTTGTTGGCGGCGTTCCCCAAGGCGTACGCGCTGATCCTGTCGTCGTTGTACCTGCCGGTGCTGTTGATGCTGGTCGCGCTGGTGTTCCGCGGCGTGGCGTTCGAATTCCGTTTCAAGGCGCAGCGCTCGAAGTTCCTGTGGGGCTGGGCGTTCGCGCTCGGCTCGCTGTGTGCGGCGTTCTGGCAGGGCGTGATCCTGGGCGCGCTCGTCCAGGGCCTGCCGACGCAGGCCGGCAACGCTATTGGCAGTGAGCTGTTCGGAAGCGCGTTCGCGTTTTTCAGCCCATTCTCGATGCTTACCGGCGCTGCGGTGGTGTTTGGTTATGCGCTGCTCGGCGCGTGCTGGCTGATCCTGAAGACCGAAGGCCCGTTGCAGCGCACCGCGCGCACCCTGGCGCGGCCGTTGGTGCTCGTGGTGGTGGTTTTCATGGGGCTGGTCAGCGCGTCGCTGCCATTCCTGAACTCGAAGATCATGGCGAGATGGTTCGAGGACGGGCACTTCTGGTGGCTGTCGCCGGTGCCGCTGCTGGTGCTGGCCAATGCGTTCGCGCTGTGGAGTGCGGTGATGCAGCAGGACCGTGATGCCAAGCCGTTCCTGTTGACGATGTGTTTCTTCGTGCTCGGTTTCGCCGGGTTGGTGCTGGGGATCTGGCCGTACATCGTGCCGCCCACGCTGACCATCTGGCAGGCCGCCTCGCCGCCATCCTCGCAAGGGTTCGTACTGGTCGGGCTGGTCGTGTTGCTGCCGGTGATCCTGGGCTACACCTATTGGTCGTACCGTGTGTTTGCGGGCAAGGTCGCGGCGGATTCCGGCTACCACTGAACCATCGACAAGGCAGGGCGACGCAGGCTGCGGTTCCGCCAGTGCGTGCTTTCCCGCACAATCGGCGCATCCCCCGGGAATCACGCCGCATTACGCGATGCATGCATTTGTCTACAAGAGCCTGAAGAAGGCCGATACCTACCTCTATCTCGCCGCCCGCGATGATTTTTCCCGCCTGCCCGAGCCACTGCGCATGCAGCTCGGAGTGCTGCAGTTCGTGCTGGAAGTGGACCTGACCCCGGAGCGCCGGCTGGCCCAGGCCGATCCGCGCGTGGTCATGGAAAATCTTTCGACGCATGGCTTCCACATGCAGTTTCCGCCGACGATGCAAGACCCGATGACCGAGGACTGGGGCACCGATGGCTGAGCGCCACCGAGCAATGGCTGGCACGCTGATCGCCACCTCGCTGCTGCTGGTCGCGGCCTGCTGGTTCGATGTCGGCAGCGCGGGCGTGCTGGCGTGGCTTGCGCAGGCGCCGATGGCGCTCGGCATTGCCTTGCTGCGCGGCACACAACGGGGCGCGCGACTCGGGCGCGATGCGGCAGCGCTGGGATTGGCTTGGGGCGGCGGATTCGTGCTCGCCCTGCTGCTGGCCGCGTGGCCACTGACGGCCCTGCGCAACACGCCCGGCTTGCTGGCGGTATTGGCAATGAGCACCGCCGGCGCAGCCTTGTTGCTGGCGTTGTGGCGCTACTGGCCGCTCTGGCGCGGGCTGGAACGCGAAGGCGGCGGCATCGGCAAGCAATATGCAGCACTGGATACGCACCAGCGCGGCGCCTGGAGCGGCCTGCAGGTGGCGGTGCCGGTCTGGCTATTGCTGGCCGCAGGCGTGGCTCTGGGCTGGCCGGACTTGCTTGCCGGTCATGCACGAACGATCGCGGTGATCGCCTACGCGGTGCTGCTGCCGCTTGCACATGCGCTGCTGCAGACCGCACCGTCGCGCACGTTGGCGCATGGCCTGCCGGTGCGCGACATGCACGAGGATGCCGACGCCGCCGATGCAGGCGACACACAGGCGACCGACCCTGTGGTGGTCGTCGAACCGGGCGAGACGGACCAGCCGGTCGATGTCGAAGCGTTGACCCGCGACCTGTACATCGCGGCGCGGGCGGGGCGGGTGGAACGTGCGTTGCAGCTGCTCCAAGCCGGGGCCGATGCGCGCGCGGAAGCCCCCGCCAGCGAGCGCGACCGACGCGGCCTGCCGGTCCTCGCGGCAGTCTTGCCGGACCTGCGCCTGCTGCGCGGCTTGATCGAGCGCGGCGTCGACCTCAATGCCGCGCGGGGCTTGATGACGCCGTTGCTGGCCGCGACCCGCGACAGCTGGCACGGCCGCCCGGAAGCGGTGATGACACTGCTCACGAATGGCGCGGACCCGCGCGTCGGCGATGCCGACGGCAATACGCCGCTGCACCATGCCGCGCGCAGTTCCGATCCGGGTGTGGCCGCGCTGTTGCGCGATGCTGGCGCGGACATGGACGCGCTCAATGGCGAGGGCGTGTCGCCGCTCGGGATCGCCTGCGCCGCCGGCAACTGGCGGCTGGCGCGCTTCCTGCTGGAGCGCACCGCGAAAACCGAGCCCGCCGGTGGCCAGCCGGTCCTGCTCGCCGCCGCCGGCACCGAGGAAGATGACCCGGCTGGGGTGCAACTGCTGCTGCGACACAAGGCGCGGGTGGATGCACGCGATGCGCGTGAACGCAGCGCGCTGCACGAGGCCGCCTCCGCCGGCCATGCCAGCATTTGCACCGCATTGCTCGATGCCGGCGCGGATGTGCATGCGCGTGACGGCCTGGGGCGAACACCACTGCTGGACAGCGCGCGCGCGGCCGCACTGCCGGTGCTGGAAGTGCTGGTCGACGCCGGTGCCGATGCAGGCGCCCGCGACACCTCCGGTGCCAATGCGCTGCACCTGGCCTGCGCCGCCGAGGCGCCTTCGGCCGCCATGGTGCAACACCTGCTGGCGCTGGGCGTGGACGCGCAAGCAACCGATGCGGACGATCGCACGCCAGTGGACCTTGCCGCGAGCGCCGGGCGTTGGACGCTGGCAAACGCGCTCGACCCGAGCCGCGCATTGCCGGTGTCGATGGATCCCGACGACGGCCCGCCACCGGACCGTCCGCCACAGCTGCTGTTGCGCGAGCGATTGCTGGAAGGCGTCGAGCTGCGCGAACTGATGCCCTTGGCGGCATTGCTGGGCACGACCGAGCTCAACGGCTTGCTGGTCGATGCCGAGATCGCCGCGCAACCATTTCGGCTGGAATGGTTGCTGCGCCGCGGTGCGCAGGCCGATGCACGCATCCATGGCGCGCCCTTGCCGGTATTGGCGGCGCTGTCGCGCGGCGGGCCTGGCATCGACAGCCTGCGCGTGCTGTTCGCTCACGGGGCGTCGCCTGCGGGGGGCGGAAGCCTGGCCCGGTTCATGGAGAGCTGCCTCGGTGGTGCGTCAACACCAGAGGCGGAATCTTTCGCGATTGAACTGCTTGAACGTGGCGCGGACCCGTACGCGGGTTCGCCGGCCGGCGACCCGCCGGTGGCGCTGGCGGTGCGCCTGCAATGGCCGCGGCTGCTGCAGCGATTGGTGGCACACGGCGTCGACCTGGACGCGCGCGACAGTCATGGCATGAGTGCATTGCATGTGGCCGCAGCGCTTGCGCGCGAGCAAGAACTCAAGCTTCTGATCGCCGCCGGCGCCGCGCCAGACCGGCGCGCGGCGGATGGCCAGACCCCGCTTGGCGTCGCGCTGGCGGCCGGTCGTCGCGACCTCGCCAATTGGCTGGACTGGCGCGGCTGGCGGCTGCCGCAGCGTCCACTGCAGGCCAGCGATGTGCCGGCAGCCGCGATCGTTGGCGACGCCGATGCGGTGCGTCGCCTGCTCGACATCGGCATGCCGGTGGATGCGGTCGACAGCCAGGGCTGCAGCGCCTTGCTGCGCGCCGCCGGCGGTGGCCATCGCGTGCTGGTGGAATTGCTGCTGTCGCGTGGCGCGGATGCCGGACTGGCTGCCAACACCGGCGCGACGCCGTTGTCGGCCGCGGTGAGCATGCGCCAGGCTGAAATCGTCGATCGCCTGCTGGATGCGGGCGCCGGGCTGGAACAGCGACTACCGGGTGAAGTGACCGTGCTGATGTTGGCATCGGCGCTGGGTCTGCCCGAACTGGTCGCGCGCCTGCTGCAGGCCGGCGCCGACCTGCACGCACGTGATGCGCAGGGCCTGACCCCGCTGCATTGTGCCGCGCTGTATGGCTTCACCGCGCGCGACCGGCCGCGCCTGCTGGCGCTGCTGGACACCCTGCTGCTGGCCGGCGCGGATCCACAGCAGGCCG
Source organism: Lysobacterales bacterium (assembly GCA_038235795.1). Classification (GTDB taxonomy): domain Bacteria; phylum Pseudomonadota; class Gammaproteobacteria; order Xanthomonadales; family Xanthomonadaceae; genus Thermomonas. The sequence goes on from JBBSTP010000010.1 coordinate 13,870, forward strand.
CCACCGGCGGCGCGACGCCGCTGCTGTTGCTGCTGGGCTCGCGCGCGGAACCGGGTACGCCGAGCACCGAAGAGGTGTTGCTGGCCGGCCTGGAACGCCTGTTCGACGAGGACGTGCGTCTGGATGCGCGCGACCAGCGCGGCTTCGCCCCGCTGCACCTTGCGGCCTTGCACGGCCTGTTGCGGGCGGCGCAGTCGCTGCTCAGTCAGGGTGCCGACCTCAACCAGCGCGATGCCCTCAACCGCACGCCGCGCGAGGTCGCGTTGATGCGCGGCTATGTCGATGTCGCCGCCGAGCTCGCGCAGACCGACGGCAGCACGCCGACCGTGTCAATGGCGCGCTTCCTGCGCGAATAGCGCAGGAAGCGAAAAAAGCGTGACTGCGCGAATAGCGCAGGAAGCGAAAAAAGCGTGACTGCGCGAATAGCGCAGGAAGCGAAAAAAGCGTGACTGGGGGAATAGCGCAGGAAGGCTAAAACGCGTGACTGCGCGTGAGCCGGAAACGCTTGAATATCAGTACTGCAATGACCGCGGCCAGCAGGAACACCAGGCAAGTTCGAGTCCGCCGCCGTGCATGGCCAGCTCCCGTGACCAAGTGGCTCAGTACCAATGATTGTGACGCCGACCCGTTGCCGGACATAATCGGGCACATCGCAAGGGCTTCCCGACCAAAGTCCTGCCTCATCCACAATCGAAGCAAGCCAAGGAACATTCCGTGACCAGCCTATTGCGCGCCATCATTCCTGTTGTTGTTTTGTCAGTCGCTCCGTTGCATGTCGGCGCAGCAGAGCCCGCTGCGAGAGTGGTGGCGTTCGAGGCAAGCGTGCGCGTCGATGTCGATGCCACGGGCAAGCCGGCGAAGGTCGAAGCGCCCGCAGACTTGCCGGATGCCATCCGCACTTACATCGAAAGGCGCGTTGCAACATGGCAGTATGAGCCCGCCAAGCAGAATGGCGTGGCCGTTGCGGCGACCACCTATGTCAGCGTCAATGCGTGTGCAGTTCCTGCGGAAGGCGGATATAGCCTCGGCCTGGATTTCGACGGAAATGGCCCGCGGCGTGCGGGTGACCAAGCGTTTTTACCCCTCCAATATCCACTCGAAGCAATGAGGTCTGGTACGCGGGCTGAATTCGTCGTGATCCTCGACATCGGGCCCGATGGCGTTGTCAGCATTGCAAACGTGGAGAAGAGCGAATTCCAGGGTCGCTCGGGCCGGTCTGCCTTCATGCCGGTGATAGAGCGTTGGGCCAACAAGATCCGTTTCGACCCCGAACTGGTGGCAGGCAAACCGGTGCAGGGCAAGGTACGGATGCCAATTGAATTCATCCTGAGCGATGGTCGCCGCAATTTGCCAGCCCTCGCCAAGGATTTCCAGACCAAAGCCCGGGCCTCACGAGAATGCCAGCTGGCGTCGGGCGTTAATGACACGAAACCGGTCGCGATAAATTCCGTGGTAAAGGTCACGCCCAGTCCCGCTAGCTGACCATCCGGACCATGCACGTCGGTTCTGGCTGACCTTCTGTTCCGATTCTCAGAATCAAAAGGCCCCGCAACGCGGGGCTTTTTTTCATTGAAACGATACGAGAACTCAGCGCTTCATCGAACCGAAGAACTCGTCGTTGGACTTGGTGTTGCGCATCTTGTCCAGCAGGAATTCCATCGCCGCGAGCTCGTCCATCGGGTGCAGCAGCTTGCGCAGGATCCAGATCTTCTGCAGCAGGTCGGGCTCGATCAGGTAATCCTCGCGGCGGGTGCCCGACGCGTTGACGTTGATCGCCGGGTACACGCGCTTCTCGGCGATGCGTCGGTCCAGGTGCACTTCGCTGTTGCCGGTGCCCTTGAACTCCTCGTAGATCACCTTGTCCATCGCGCTGCCGGTGTCGACCAGGGCGGTGGCAATGATCGTCAGGCTGCCGCCTTCCTCGACATTACGCGCGGCGCCGAAGAAGCGCTTCGGCCGATGCAGCGCGTTGGCGTCCACGCCACCGGTCAGCACCTTGCCGGAACTCGGCAGCACGTTGTTGTAGGCACGTGCGAGGCGAGTGATTGAGTCGAGCAGGATCACCACGTCTTTCTTGTGCTCGACCAGGCGCTTGGCGCGCTCGATCACCATTTCGGCGACCTGCACGTGGCGCGCGGCGGGCTCGTCGAAGGTGGAGGAAATCACCTCGCCGCGCACGGTGCGCTGCATTTCGGTGACTTCTTCCGGACGCTCGTCGATCAGCAGCACGATCAGGTGCACGTCCGGATGATTGCCAGTGATCGCGGTGGCGATCTGCTGCATCATCATGGTCTTGCCGGCCTTCGGCGGGCTGACGATCAGCGCGCGCTGGCCCTTGCCTTGCGGCGCCATCAGATCGAGGATGCGGCCGGTGATGTCCTCGCTGCTGCCGTCGCCGCGCTCAAGCCTGAACTTCTTGCGCGGGAACAGCGGGGTCAGGTTCTCGAACAGGGTCTTGTTCTTGCTGGCCTCGATCGGCTCGCCATTGATGGTATCCACCACCGACAGCGCGAAGTAGCGTTCGCCATCCTTGGGCCAGCGGATGCGGCCGGACAGGTGGTCGCCGGTGCGCAGGTTGAAGCGGCGGATCTGCGACGGGCTGATGTAAGTATCGTCCGGGCCAGCGAGATAACTGGCCTCGGCCGCGCGCAGGAAGCCGAAGCCGTCCGGCAGGATTTCCAGCACGCCGTCGGCGGCGACGCCTTCAGCGTGGCGGGTGAGCACCTTGAGCACGGCGAAGATGATGTCCTGCTTGCGCGCGCGGGCCACGCCTTCGCTGATCTGTAATTGGTCGGCGATTTCCAGCAGCTTGTGCGCCGGCATCCGCTTGAGGTCACCCAGCGAGTACTGCGGGAAGCCTTCCGGCACCTGCGGGTGCGGCCGCGGCACGAAGGTTTCGCCGTTACCGCCGTCGTCAGGCATGCCGCCCTCCTGGTAACGGTCGCGCTGGCGGTCACGGCGGTTCTTGAAACGGTCACGACGGTTATTGTTGTTGCTGTTGTTGCTGTTGTTGCTGTTGTTGCGTTGGCCGTCGTGGCGCTGGTCCTGCTGGTCGCCACCGCCGTCCTGCTCAGCCTGGCGGTTCCCGCCGGCATCCCCGGCATTGCCATGATCGCGTGGAGCCTTCTCACGCGGCTGCGCGTCCGAAAGAGGTGCCGCGGATGATGGTGCGGGAATTGGCTCTGCGGGCCTGGGCTCGGTTGCAGCAGGCTCGGACAGGGTCGGCATGCTCGGGGCATCCGCGGGCTTCTTGGCTACGCGGGGCTTGCGCACGCGCTTGGCGGCAGGTTCGCCGGCGTCGTTGGTCGGGTCGGACAAGTGGAGAATCCTCGCTTGAGGTTGCGAGCGCCTGCAGGTTGCGGCGTCGTGTGGATGCCAGGTCGGTGGAGACTCGACCAAGGCAGGGAGTTCGGAAAAAGCGTCTGGAACGAGCTTCTAATAACTAGAAGGGGTGCGGCGCGCCGGGTTGGGCGGTGGTTCAGCGCCGGGTCGTTCCGGAAACTAGCATTGGCCGCGGCCAGCGGCAAGCGATGTCGTGAAATGCGTTCAGGCACAAGCGGCGTGCACCCGGTCGTTTAATGGCAAGCCGTCAGCCCGGCGCCTGCTGGGAGGACGGCTAGCAGAGCTTCAGAGCGACTTTTCGATCATCTGCGCCAGCTGGGCCTTGCCCACCGCGCCGATCTGCGTCGCCTGCACCTGGCCGCCCTTGAACAGCAGCAGCATCGGGATCGAGCGCACGTGGTACTTCAATGCGGTGGCCTGGTTCTGGTCGACGTCGACCTTGACCACCTTGGCGCGGCCCGCGTAGGTACCTGCCAGATCGTCCAGGGCCGGGCCGATCATCTTGCACGGCCCGCACCACGGCGCCCAGAAATCGACCAGGACCGGTTGGTCGGACGCCAGCACATGGGTGTCAAAATCGGCATCGGTGGCGTGGATCACAGTATCGCTCATGGAAACTCCTGGGAGTGTCTGGCAAGGGGCATGGCAAATCCATGCCGGATCAAGGGGATGCGCAGGGATGTCCACGCGAAGCTGTTAAACTGGGACGTTCCGAGCAGGCTTTCAAGCGTCAGGCGCAATCTTGGGCGCACGCCTGCCGGTACCCGAATCCGACTCCGGCAGTCTGCGCGGCACGCGCCCTTGACGCAAGTTCGACGCCCCTGGCGAGCGTGCAGCCGACTGCCCCCCGCCTGAAGGTCTCCGACTTGAGCATGAGCGACAAACCTCTCACCGATATCGCCTTTTCCAGCTTCGACCTGCACCCGTCCCTGCTTGCAGGGCTTGAAGCCGCTGGATTTTCCCGCTGCACCCCGATCCAGGCCATGACCCTGCCGCTGGCGCTTGCTGGTCGCGATGTCGCCGGCCAGGCCCAGACCGGCACCGGCAAGACCCTGGCGTTCCTGGTCACCGTGGTCAACCGGCTGATGACCCGACCGGCACTGGCTGATCGCAAGCCGGAAGACCCGCGCGCCCTGATCCTGGCGCCGACCCGCGAGCTGGCCATCCAGATCCACAAGGATGCGGTCAAGTTCGGTTCCGACCTCGGCCTGAAATTCGCCCTGGTCTACGGCGGCGTGGACTACGACAAGCAGCGCGAGCTGCTGCAGCGCGGCGCCGACGTCATCATCGCCACGCCGGGCCGCCTGATCGACTACGTCAAGCAGCACAAGGTGGTCAGCCTGCACGCCTGCGAAATCTGCGTGCTGGACGAGGCTGACCGCATGTTCGACCTCGGCTTCATCAAGGACATCCGCTTTCTGCTGCGGCGCATGCCGGTGCGCACAGAGCGGCAGACCCTGCTGTTCTCGGCAACCCTGTCGCACCGCGTGCTGGAGCTGGCCTACGAGCACATGAACGATCCCGAGAAGCTCGTGGTGGAGACCGAGTTCATCACCAATTCCAAGGTGCGCCAGCTGATGTACTTCCCCGCCGACGACGAGAAGATCAAGCTGCTGCTCGGCCTGCTGTCGCGCAGTGAAGGCGCGCGCACGATGGTGTTCGTCAACACCAAGGCGTTCGTCGAGCGCGTGGCGCGCGCGCTGGAAAAGGCCGGCTACCGGGTCGGTGTGCTCAGCGGCGACGTGCCGCAGAAAAAGCGCGAGAGCCTGCTGAAGAAGTTCCAGGCCGGCCAGCTCGAACTGCTGGTCGCCACCGACGTCGCTGCGCGCGGCCTGCACATCGATGGCGTGTCGCACGTCTACAACTACGACTTGCCATTCGATGCCGAGGATTACGTACACCGCATCGGCCGCACTGCGCGTCTGGGCGCTGAAGGCGACGCGATCAGCTTCGCCTGCGAGCGCTACGCGCAGAGCCTGCCCGACATCGAGGCCTTTATCGAGCAGAAGATTCCGGTCGAGCCGGTGACTTTGGAGCTGATGACGGCGATTCCGCGCAAGCCGCGCGAGCCACAGGTCGAAGCCGACGCCGAGGAAGGCGAGACCATCGGTGAAATCTTCAAGGAAGCACGCGAAGCGCGCGCCGCCGAAGATGCCAAGCGCGGCGGTGGCCGTTCCGGTTCGCGGACCGGCGTACGCACGGGCGAACGCAGCCCGCGCAGTGCCGGCGGCAGCGAGAGCCGCGGCCCGCGCCCGCCACGTAAGCCCAGGCTGGAAGTCGGTGCCGAGGGCGAGTCCACCGTGCTCGCAGCCACTACTGCAACCGCATCAACGGCAGCAACCGGTCCAGCAAGCGCAGCTGTGGATGGCGAGAAGCCCACACGCAAACGCCGGCGCAGGCGTGGGGGCGTTCCGGTGCAAGCTGGCGGCGCGACCGCTGACACGCCGGCATCCAGGCCTGTCACTCCCGTGAAGCCGATCAAGCCTGCTGAAGTGCAAGCGACCAGGAAAAGCCCGCCGGCACCCGCATCGCCGCCTTCGTTGCTGTCGCGGCTTGGCAAGGGTCTGAAGTCGCTGGTGACCCGCGCCCCGCGCAACCAGCACTGACACCATCGCTCCGAAGGCGCCTGCTTTCTGATCGACGGTGACGCCGCGCTGTCAGGCGGCGTGACCGTTGAACCAGATGGACGCCACCGCATCCGCGTCGGCGCGCTGGCCGCAGCCGGCGCCAAGGGCGATACTGCCGTTCATTCCTCCGCGGCACGATGACGCAATGACGGTCCTGCGCTTTGACAACGTCAGCAAGCAGTACCCGGGCGGCCACGTCGCGCTGGCCGAGGTCGACTTTTCCGTCGCCGAAGGCGAGATGCTGTTCGTCACCGGCCATTCCGGCGCCGGCAAGAGCACGCTGCTGAAGCTGATCCAGCTTGCCGAACGACCCAGCAGCGGCGCGGTGCTGTTCGGCGAACGCAACCTGGCCAAGGTCCGTGGCGGCCGCATCGCCCAGCATCGGCGCAACGTCGGCGTGGTCTACCAGAACCACCAGCTGCTGATGGATCGCAGCGTGGCCGAGAACGTCGGCCTGCCTTTGGTGTTGCGCGGGATCAGGCGCGGGGACATCAACAAGCGCGTGCGCGTGCTGCTGGAGAAACTCGGCCTGGGCGATCGTGAGCGCTCCTTGCCTTCGCAGCTGTCGGCCGGCGAACAGCAGCGCGTCGGCATCGCACGCGCGGTGATCGCCGAACCGTCGATGCTGGTCGCCGACGAACCCACCGGCAACCTGGACCCGACCCTGTCGGCGGAAATCCTGGCGCTGTTCGCAGCGCTGCCCGAACAGGGCACCAGCGTGCTGATCGCCAGCCATGACCTCGGCCTGGTCAAGCGCATGCGCAAGCGCGTGCTGGTACTGGATCATGGCCAGTTGGTCGACGACATCTCGCCGGAGGACTTGGCAGATGAATGAGCTCGTCAATGAGCGCGGTGATCGACGCAGCAACGCGCGCAGCGACCCGATGCAGGGCAGCCGTCTGGGTGCGTGGTTTGCCCACCACGCCTACAGCAGTGTCGCAAGCCTCGGCCGCATGTTGCACAAGCCGTGGGCGACCCTGCTCACGGTCGGGGTGATGGCGCTGGCGCTGGCCTTGCCGCTGGGACTGTGGCTGGTGCTGGGCAACGTGGCGCGGCTCGGCGGCGAAGTGCAGGCCAGTCGCGACGTCGAGGTCTTCCTCAAACTCGAGGTCGATGCCGCCGCGGCGACTGTGATCGCAGACACCCTGCGCCAGCGCGGTGACGTGGCCGGCGTGGTGTTGGTCACGCCCGATCAGGCGCTGCAACAACTACGCACGCGGCCGGACCTTGCCGCGGCCGTCGACGCGCTCGGCGCCGATGCTGCGCGCGAGGCATTGCCGAGCGTGTTGCGGGTCAGCCCGCGTGGCGACGAACGCCTGCTGGCCGATTCGCTGCTGGCCCTGCCGCAGGCCGAGCGCGTGCAGCATGATGCGGCCTGGCGCGAACGGCTGGATGCATGGCTGCGCTTCGGCGGGCGGCTGGCGCTGGTGCTGGCCGCGCTGCTCGGCCTCGGCGCGCTGCTGGTGGTCGGCAATACCGTGCGCCTGGACATCCAGTCGCGGCGCGAGGAAATCGCTGTGCTGCAGTTGCTGGGCGCCAGCGATGGGTTTGTGCGGCGGCCGTTCCTGTACCTGGGCGCCTGCTACGGACTCGCCGCCGGTGCATTGGCGTTGGGGGTGTTGACGCTGGCCTGGTTGGGCCTGCGCCAGTCACTGGCGGACCTGGCGCTGCGCTACGGCAGCAGTTTTGCATTGCGTGGACTCGACCCGCTGGAGGCGCTGGTCGTGTTGGCTGCGGCCAGCGTGCTGGGCTGGCTTGGCGCTGGATTCGTCACCGGCCACTACCTGCGCCAGACCCGACCCACGGAGGCCTGAGCGTGCGGGCAGGCCAGGACATGCGTCATGTCGTCAGCGACGCACCGCGGGTGATGGTGGTCGATGGCTCGCGGCTGGTGCGCAGGCTGATCGGCGACACCTTGCTGCAGGATATGCCGAACGCCGAGGTGATCGGCTGCGCCGGCCTGGGAGAGGCGCGGGCGGTGCTGGCCGAGGGCGCCGTCGACCTGGTCACCACCGCCCTGGTGCTGCCCGATGGCGATGGCATGGCACTGGCGCGGGTCGTGCGCGAAGCGGGCGGGCAGGCCTACGTGCCGGTAATCGTGGTCTCCGGCAATGCCCAGGAAGCGCTGGAAACCCGCGCCTATACCGAAGACATCACCGACTATTTCGACAAAAGCCTGGGCCATGGCGCGCTGGCGACCTTCATCCGGGGCTACGTGCAGCCGGCGCCGATCGAGGGCGCGCGCGTGCTCTACGTCGAGGACAGCCGGGTGGTGGCCACCGCGACCAAGCGCATGCTGGAACGGCAGACGATGCAGGTCCTGCATGTGATCAGCGCCGAGGAAGCACTGGACCACCTGCACCGCTTTCACGGGCGCAGCGACGGTGACGTTGGCGCCGACATGGTCTTGACCGACGTCTACCTGAAGGGCGCGCTCAGTGGCCGCGACCTGCTCGGCCAGATCCGCGGCGCCTTCGGCTATGGCAAGCGGCGCCTGCCGGTGCTGGTGATGACCGGCGACGACAATCGCGACAACCAGGCCGCGTTGCTGCGTGAAGGCGCCAACGACCTGGTGCTGAAGCCGATCGAGGAGCGCCTGCTGGTAACCAAGGCGCTGTTCCAGCTGCGGCTGGCCAAGCTGCCGGACCCAGGCAGCGTCAGGCGCTGACGCGTCGTGGGCGAACACGCCATCCGCCTGGAACCGAGCTGGAAGTCGAGCATCGGTGACTGGTTCGCGCGCGACGACATGCAGCAGCTATCCGCCTTCCTGCGCCAGCGCAAGGCTGCGGGCGCAGCCGTCTTTCCGGCCGGCGCGAACATCTTCGCGGCCTTCGACGCCACCCCGTTCGATGCGGTCAAGGTGGTGGTGCTGGGACAGGACCCGTACCACGGCCCGGGGCAGGCGCATGGCCTGTGTTTCTCGGTATTGCCCGGCGTAAAAGTTCCGCCATCGCTGGACAACATCTACAAAGAGCTGGCGCGCGATGTCGGCTTCACCCGACCGGATCACGGCTGCCTGCTGCCATGGGCAGCGCAAGGCGTGCTGCTGCTCAACAGCGTGCTGACGGTGGAAGCCGGCAAGCCCGGTGCGCACCAGGGAAAGGGCTGGGAAGGCTTCACCGATCACGTGGTCGACGCGCTCAACCGCGAGCGCGAGAACCTGGTGTTCCTGCTCTGGGGCAGCTACGCGCAGGCCAAGGGCAAGGTGATCGACCCGCAGCGGCATCGCGTGCTGAGGGCGCGGCATCCTTCGCCGCTGTCGGCGCATCGAGGCTTCATCGGCTGCGGGCACTTCTCGGCCGCCAACCAGTTCCTGGCCTGCACCGGGCAAACCCGGGTCGATTGGTCGCTGCCGCCCGCATCGGCCCTGGACGCGTCTTGACCTCGGCTTGACTGTGTCCGTGACAGGCTGATGCCTGCGGAATGCCTCCGAAACCCCCGTTGATTCCACCACTGTTCCATGAATGCAACAGTAGTGAACCAACGGTAGGGTTAGCAGTCGGATATGGCGACTGCTAAAATCAACCCCATGAGCGAAATCACGATGTCCAATGCCCTTGTCTCCCATAACCTGCCGATTCCGTCCCTTCAGGTCGGCGCAATCGGTTCCCTGGATGCGTATATCGGTGGCGTGCACCAGATTCCGGTGCTGACCGTCGAAAATGAGCAACTCCTGGCCCGTCGCCTGCGCGACGACAACGATCTGCAGGCCGCACAGGAGTTGATCCTGTCACACCTGCGCTTCGTCATCCATGTGGCCCGCGGCTACAGCGGTTACGGCCTGCCACTCGGCGACCTGATCCAGGAAGGCAACATCGGCCTGATGAAGGCGGTCAAGCGTTTCGACCCGAACGTGGGCGTGCGCCTGGTCAGCTTCGCGGTGCACTGGATCCGTGCCGAAATGCACGAGTTCATCATCAAGAACTGGCGCATCGTCAAGGTCGCGACCACCAAGGCGCAGCGCAAGCTGTTCTTCAACCTGCGCAAGAGCAAGAAGCGCCTGGGCTGGTTGAACGCCGCAGAAGTCAGTGCGGTGGCCAAGGACCTCAACGTAAGCGAGCGCGAAGTGCTGGAGATGGAATCGCGCCTGTCCGGTCGCGACATCGGCTTTGATGCGCCCGACGATGGTGATGACGACCACGCGCCGCCGGCACCAGCCAACTACCTGGTCGCGCATGCCGAGGGCCCGGCAGACACCTACGAAGCCGAAGACAGTGAATCGAGCAAGTTGGAACTGTTGCGCGAAGGCATGGCGCGGCTGGATGCGCGTTCGCGCGACATCATCAGCCGCCGCTGGCTGGACGACGAAAGCAAGGTGACGCTGCAGGAACTGGCCGACGA
>JBBSTP010000011.1:0-23282 GCA_038235795.1 Lysobacterales bacterium
CAGCTTCGCTGGCTACGGCAAGCTTTCGCGCCGCGACCCGGACGAGATGCTGGCCGGTGCGCGGGTCGAGGTGGCACCGTACAAGCGCAGCGCCGGCGACTTCGTGCTTTGGAAGCCGTCGACCGACGACCTGCCCGGCTGGGACTCGCCGTGGGGCCGCGGGCGCCCGGGCTGGCATATCGAGTGCTCGGCGATGGCCGAGGCGCACCTGGGCCCTACCATCGACATCCACGCCGGCGGCATCGACCTGCAGTTCCCGCATCACGAGAACGAAGTTGCACAAAGCGAATGCGCGCATGGCGGCGCGCCGTTCGCGCGCTGGTGGCTGCACAACGGCATGCTCAACTTCGGCGGCGCCAAGATGAGCAAGTCGCTGGGCAACATCGAAAAGATCCACGATCTGGTTCGCGCGCATCCGCCCGAGGCGCTGCGCTACGCCCTGCTCTCCGCGCATTACCGGCAGCCGCTGGAATGGTCGGACACGCTGATCGAACAAAGCGTGCGAACGCTGGACCGGCTGTACGGCACCTTGCGCGACCTGATCGATGTCGACGCGCAGACCATCATTCCGGCCGGCATCGACGCCGCGCTGGACGATGATCTCAACACGCCGCAAGCCTTGGCGGAACTCGCCCGCATCGCCAGCGAGGCGCGCAAGGCCGTGTCCAGCGACGACAGGCAGCGCCTGAAATCGGAACTGCTCGGCGCCGGGCTGACGCTCGGCCTTTTGCAACAATCGCCCGCGGAGTGGTTCGCGCGCGGCGCATCGAACGATGACGATGTACGCATCCAGGTCCTCGTGGACGAACGCGCGAACGCCAAGCAGGGTCGCGACTTCGGGCGCGCCGATGCGATCCGCCAGCAGCTCGCCGACGAAGGCATCCTGCTCGAGGACACACCGGCAGGCGTCCGTTGGAAGCGGGCATGAGCGACTCGCCCTTCCCGCTCGAACCCACTCCCGCCGACGCGCAACACGTGATCGCCGAGGAGTTCGCGTTCTTCGGCGACTGGTCGGAGCGCTACCAGTACCTGATCGATCTTGGCCGCAAGTTGCCGGAATTCCCGGACGCCTGGAAAACCGAGGAACACCGCCTGCTTGGTTGCCAGTCGATGGTATGGATCGTGCCGTACGGGGATGCCGACAGGCTCGACTTCGCGGCCGCCAGCGACTCGGCGATCGTATCCGGCCTGGTGTTCCTGGCCCTGCGCGTCTATTCCGGCCGCAGTGCGCGCGAGATTGCCGCCACCGAGCCGGATTTCATTGCCGCCATCGGCCTGGCCAAGCACCTGTCACCGACCCGCAGCAATGGCCTGTCCTCGCTATTGGCCTTCATCCGCGAGCATGCCCAGGCCGCCCAGCGCGCATGAGCGAGGCGCTCGCGCCGCAGCTGGGCATATCGCCACTTGGCGTTCCCGGGTTCCGCTGGCTGATGTTCTATCGCATCTGCACCCTGCTGTCCTACCAGATCGTGGCGGTGACGGTAGGTTGGCACGTGTACGAGCTGACCGGCGATCCGTGGTCGCTGGGGCTGATCGGTTTGGCGGAAGTGATCCCATATTTCTGCGTGGCGCCCTTCGCAGGTCACCTGGTCGATACCCTGCCCCGGCGCAAGCTGGGTGCCGCCGCGTGTATCGGGCTGGCCGTGAATGCCGGCGCGCTCGCGCTTATCGCCACCTTGGCCCTGGGTGAGGATCGCTTGTGGCCCATTTACCTGGCCATCGCGGTCGGCGGCATCGGCCGCGCGTTCCTTGGCCCGGTCTACAACGCGCTGTTCGCGCGTGCGATCAAGCGTGACCAGTTCGCCCGCGGGGCCAGCATCGGCAGCGTGGTGTTCCAGGCTGGCCTTGTACTTGGTCCGGCGATTGGCGGCGTGTTGATCGGCGTGGTCGGCAAGTCCGCAACGTATGGATTGGCTTCGGCGTTCGCCATCGCGGCGGCCATCTCCCTGTTGCTGATGCCCGTTACCGAACCTCCGCTGCAGCTGCAACGCGGCCCGGTGCTGGCCAGCATCGGCCAAGGCCTGCGTTTCGTCTTCGGCCACCAGATCCTGCTGGGCGCGCTGGCGCTGGACATGTTCGCGGTGCTGTTCGGTGGCGCCATTTCATTGGCCCCGGCCTTCATCAAGGATGTGCTGCATGCAGGTCCGGAAGCGCTCGGGATCCTGCGCGGATCTCCGGCCGTCGGATCGGTGGCGGCAGCACTGTGGCTGTCGCGCTGGCCGCTGCAGGCCAATGCCGGCAAGATCATGCTGGGCGCGGTGGTGGGCTTCGGCGCCTGCATGATCGGCTTCGGCCTGAGCACGGCGTTCTGGCTGTCAGCCGGATTCCTGCTGCTGTCGGGCGTATTCGATGGTATTTCCGTGGTGCTGCGCTCGACTGTGTTGCAACTGGCAACGCCAGACGAGATGCGCGGACGTGTGTCGTCGGTCAATGGACTGTTCATCAGCTCATCCAACGAACTCGGCGCATTTTACTCAGGCGCCATGGCGCGCCTGCTCGGCCTGGTGACGTCCGTGGTGGTCGGTGGCTGCATCACCATTGGTGTTGTCGGCATCACCGCATGGAAGGCGCCCAAGCTGCGCCAGTTGGACCTGCGCGACCTGCAGTAAGCAAAAACCCCGCCGAAGCGGGGTTTTTGCAGGACCGCACGCGCCCGGATGGGCGAAGCGGACCGTCAATCGCCCATCTGTTTCTGCATGTGTTCCCAACGTTCCTGCGCATCGATCGTGCGTTCGGCAGTCAGTCGTGCCTCCATCCGATCAAGCCCGATTTCCTCGCCGGTATCCGCGCAATAGCCGTAGTCGCCATTGTCCAGGCGTTTCAGGGTGCTGTCGATCTTGCCGATCAGCTTGCGGTAACGATCACGAGTGCGCAGTTCCAGCGAATTCTCGGTCTCGCGCGTGGCGCGCTCGGCTTCGTCGCCGACATCGCGCACTTCTTCCTTGAGGTTCTCGATGGTCTGCTTGGATTCCTCGACCAGGTCGCCACGCCAGTTGAGCAGGCGCTGGCGGAAATACTCGAGCTGCAGGACGCTCATGTATTCCTCGTCGGCGCCCGGCTTGTAGCCGTTGGGGACGATCGGGCGGCCGTTGGCATCATCGGTGCGGTACGGCACGACCTTGAACTTACCCCTGGGCACCGGCGCCGACGGCTTGGCGACCAGTGCCACCGCGACCTTGCCGGGCTTGCGCGGCGCGCTCTGCGCACGGGAGATCACGACCGGTGCAGGCGTTGCCTGTTTGGCGGACCTGCCGGACTTTCCAGTCTTTCCCGACTTGACCACTGCCGGCTTCGTCGCAGCTGCGGCGGGTGTGGGCGCGGGCGCAGGCTTGTTGTCTGCAACCGTCTTCTTCGCCGGCACCGCCTTGCTCGCGGCGACAGCTTTCTTGGGTGGAGCAGCCTTCTTGGCCGGAAGCGGCTTGCTTGCAACTGCGGCCTTCTTGGCCGGCACCGGCTTGTTGGCATCCACGGCTTTCTTCGCCGGGACTGCTTTCTTCGCGGGCGCCTTCTTGGCCGGTACCAGCTTCTTCGCAACGGCCTTCTTGGCCGCAGGCGCCGTTTTCTTTGCGGGAGTCGGCTTCTTCGCGGGCGCAGCCTTGCTGCCTGCCCTCGTGGCGCCGGCCTTCTTGGCGACGGGCTTCTTCACAGGCGCCTTGGCGGCCTTCTTTACGGGTTTTTTCACTGCCACGAACAGGTATTCCTCATGTTCCCTTGAGACGGGAAAGCGGGCTGTTATACCCTGCCACGCAAGCAGCGGCAACCGCCATAGCCTGTGGAGGATGCCGTGCATACCCCGTGATCGATCAAATGCTCATTATCCTGCTGCGCGGATACAAGCGCTGGATCAGCCCATTACTTGGTACGCGATGCCGGTTTGCACCCACGTGTTCCGAGTATGCGATGCAGGCAATCGCAAGGTTCGGCACACTCAAGGGCAGCTGGCTGGCGCTGCGGCGCATTGGCCGCTGCCACCCGCTGCACCCTGGCGGCCACGACCCGGTTCCACCTGCATAAGGACATCCACATGAGCACGACCCTGATCGTCAACGCCCGCCTCGTCAACGAAGGCCGTGAATTCGACGGCGACCTGCGCATCAAGGACGGCCGCATCGACCAGATCGGCAGCGAGCTGGAAGTACGCCCGGGCGAACACGTGGTCGATGCCGCGGGTCGACGCCTGCTGCCGGGAATGATTGACGACCAGGTGCATTTCCGCGAGCCCGGCATGGAATACAAGGCCGACATGGCCATTGAATCCGCCGCTGCTGTCGCTGGTGGCCTGACCAGCTTCATGGATATGCCCAATACCAACCCGCCGACACTGGATCGCGACGCGCTGGAGGACAAATACCGGCGCGCCAATGGTCGCTGCCGCGCCAACTTTGGCTTCTACATGGGCGCCAGCAATGACAATCTGGAACACGTGCGCGCGATCGACCCGAAAGCCACGCCCGGCGTGAAGGTGTTCATGGGTGCTTCGACCGGCAACATGCTGGTCGACAACCCGGAAACGCTGGACGGTATCTTCCGCGACACACCGGTGCCAATCATCACCCACTGCGAGGACACGCCGACCATCGATGCCACCCTGGCGCTGTTCAAGGCGAAATATGGCGACGACATCCCGGTTGAATGCCATCCGGACATCCGCTCGCGCGAGGCTTGCATCAAGTCCACCGTGCTTGCGCTCTCGCTGGCGCGTCGCCACGACACGCGCCTGCATGTGCTGCATATCTCCACCGCCGACGAACTGGCGCTGTTCGAGCAGGGCCCGCTGATCCGCGCCGATGGCAGCCGCAAGCGCATCACCGCAGAGACCTGCGTGCATTTCCTGCGCTTTGCGCGCGAGGACTACGCGCGCCTGGGCAACCTGATCAAGTGCAACCCGGCGATCAAGGAGGCCAGCGACCGCGACGCGCTGATCGCCGCGCTCGGCGATGACCGCATCGACGTCCTCGCGACCGACCACGCCCCGCACACGCTGGAAGAAAAAGCGCGGCCCTATGTCAGCGCACCGAGCGGCCTGCCGCTGGTGCAATTCGCGCTCAACGCCGCACTGGAACTGGTCCACGAAGGCAAGCTGACCACCGCCCAGGTGGTGCAGAAATTCGCGCATGCGCCGGCGCAGTTGTTCGATGTGAGCCAGCGCGGCTTCCTGCGCGAAGGCTATGCCGCCGATCTGGTGCTGGTGGACGACACGCCCTACACCGTGCAGCGCAGCGACGTGCTCAGCAAATGTGGCTGGTCGCCGTTTGAGGGCACGACCTTCCACAGCCGCATCGCCGCGACCTGGGTCAACGGCCACCTGGCCTGGGACGGCACGGCACTGTTGGACGAGCCGCTCGGCCAGCGCCTGCAGTTCGATCGATGAAGCGTCCACTCGCCAACGTGTTCCTGCCCGGATTGCTGCTGGCCATGATCTTGACGTTGGCCGCGCCCGCGCAGCAACGCCCGGACATCGCCCTGCCACCGCCGCCAACCTTGCGCAATGCCGCCGACGTACTCGGCATTGTGTTCCCGACCTCGGTGTCGCAGGGCGCCATGGTGATCGGCAAGGTGCCGGCCGGCAGCATGGTTCGCTATGCCGATCGCAGCCTGCGGGTCACGTCCTACGGCAGCGTGGTCTTCGGCGTGGGTCGCGATGAGCAAGGGCCGGTGCAGGTCAGCGTGCAGCCACCGCATGCCCCCGCGAAGATCATCAGAATCGACGTCACCGGGCGTGACTGGCCGATCGAGAACATCAAGGGCGTTCCGCCGGCGACGGTGAATCCGCCCAAGGCGATTGCCGAACGCATCGCCCGCGAACAGGCCCGTGTGGTCGCCGTGCGCAGCCGCGACGACGCGCGCAGCGGTTTCGCGCAGGCCTTCATCTGGCCGGTGAAGGGCCGGATCAGCGGCCGCTTCGGCAACCAGCGCATCTACAACGGCACGCCGAAATCAGCGCATTCGGGCATGGATATCGCAGTACCCACCGGCACGCCGGTGAAAGCACCTGCCGACGGAGTGATCACCTTCGTCGATCCCGGCCTCTACCTCACCGGCGGCACCGTCGTCCTGGACCACGGCCACGGCATCAGCAGCAATTTCCTGCACCTGTCGCGGATTGACGTGGAAGTCGGCGACAGCGTGCAACAGGGGCAGGTGATCGCCGCGGTCGGCGCCACAGGCCGGGCCACCGGTCCGCACCTGCACTGGGGCATGAGCTGGTTCGAGACCCGCATTGATCCGCTGCTGGTGCTTGAAGAGAATTAACAAGTCGGGTGGGACGGCGACATGAGGTGCCGTGCCTAGACGTTTCGCCCACTCACTGTCGCTACCGCGTCGTGCGGATGCAGGCTCTCAAGGTGCGCCACACGGACGGTCCAGGCGCTGACCCGCGCATCCGTCGAGACCGCATGCGCTACCCGGCGCGCAGCGTCCTCGCAGAACATCAGGTTGGCGGCGTTGAGTGCGGCAAACGCCATTTCGTCCTCGCGCTTGACCGCGGTCTGCACGGGCGTGGCCAGTGCGGTTTCCACCGCATCCACCAGCGACTGCAACGGCAGTTCGTCGAATGCAGGCCTGAGTTCGACACGCACTTCGGCGCGGCTGCGCTGGGCATGCGGCGTCGCGGCCAGACCCCGTTCGGAGGCAAGCCAATCGCTCACCGCGGCACTCGAAAGCGGACCGCTGCCGGCAAAGTCCTCTTGGAAACGGCGTGCGTTGAGCTCACGCGACAAGGCCGCCGATGCCGGACAGGTGCTCGAATATTCCACGCTGAAGTCAAGCGAAAGCTGCAAATGGCCGTCACGCAGGAGCGCTTCCACCATCATCGGATACGCCTTCCATCCGGCATTGCTGCTGGCCAGTGCCGGGCGCAGCAGCAGGAGGTCGTAACGCAGGGTCAACCGGGCGGCGCTCGACAGGCCCTGCTGCGAGGCGATGCAAGCGTCCAACAGATGACGCAGGCCGGGCGCGCTGAGGCTGTCGCCGGCCAGCGACTCCTGCAGCAGCAGGTAGAGCCGTGACATATGGATGCCGCGTGCGGAGGGGTCCTGCAGGTCCACCGCGATCGCTACCTTCGCGGGCACGCGCATGGCTGCACTTGTTCCGGGCAGCCGTATCGGCAGGCTGATGCCATCCATGCCGACCCAGTCCAGCGTTCGCGCCAATGCGGGCTGGTCGGCGGCAACGTCGGGCAAGCCATTCAGGTGAGAATCATCAGGAACGAGGTGCGGCCGCACGACAGGCGGCGAAGCGGTCTGTGTCATCCGGTCATTGTACCGAGGCGCATGCAAACACCCATGCAACGCTGGACCTCTCAGCGCTGGTCAGGCGCGCGCAGCCTGCCAGGCCTTGGCCAAGACCCACAGGCGCGGCAGGATGATCGGCTTGCCAGCAGCGAAGCGCTGCAGCCGGCCACGCACGATGGCGGCATGAATGCGCCCGGGACGCGTGCCCTCGCCGGGAGCCGGCCACTGCTGCAGCATCCTGCCCGCCCAACCCCGGCAGTCCAGGTCACCGAGCGGCGTTGCCTGCTCCGGCTGCTGAAACAGGCGTTCGGCCAGCAACGACATCACCACACTGCGCGCCGGGGCTGGTGCTTGGGCATCGAACAACTGCTGCGCCACGCCGGCCAGTGCTTCTGCATAAGGTTCCAGCGCGAACAATGCCGCGTCCAGGTCGGCTGGTCGCTCGCGGCTGGCACGCAGGGCCGGCAGGCAGGCCGCCAGGCTGCTCCACGGCGCTTGCGCGGATTGCAGGGCGAGCCCCAAGGGATGCCGCCGTACGCCACGCGCCCAGCCATCGAGTTCTTCCGCCCACCAGCCGAGCTTGGCCTCGCCCGGACGCGAATCCTCG
This sequence comes from Lysobacterales bacterium, assembly GCA_038235795.1. Taxonomy (GTDB): domain Bacteria; phylum Pseudomonadota; class Gammaproteobacteria; order Xanthomonadales; family Xanthomonadaceae; genus Thermomonas. The sequence continues at coordinate 7,840 of JBBSTP010000011.1, forward strand.
CCACCCCAGGCCGCCACGGCCAGCTCGTCGCGAAGGGCGAACCAGGCGCGCGCCCGTTCACGCTGCACGGCCGGCACGAACGCCTCGGCCACCGCCCATTCCGGCCATTGCGCCTGCCATTTCCCGATGAAGCCCTGCAAGGCTTCGCGATCACTCATCGCAACGCATCCCAGACGCCGGGGTCGAGCAGACCCTGCGCGGTTTCCAGCAGCACGTCGCCACCCCACTCCTCCGGCTGCTCGCCTTCGCCGCGATATCCCCACAGCGCGACGATCGAACGCATATCCGCCGCGCGCGCCGCCTCGATGTCACGCGGGTCGTCACCTACGTAGACGCAGTCGCCGATCGCGACGCCAAGCGTTTGCGCCGCATGCAGCAATGGCAGCGGATGCGGCTTGCGCTCCGGCAGGCTGTCACCGCCAATCAGAATTGAGCAGCGCGATTCCCAGCCGAGTTGCGGCATCGCCTGCCTGGCCAGGTATTCCGGCTTGTTGGTGACAATGCCCCAGCGCGCGCCATCGGCTTCGATCGCGTCCAGCAGCTCGGCCACCCCATCAAACAACATGCTGCTGCGGCCGAGTTCGGTTTCGTAGATATCGAGGAACTCGCGGATCATCGCCGGCGACACCTCTCCCGCCAATTCCGGGAATGCCGCCGCGCTCATCGCCCGCGAACCGCGCGAGACATGCGGGCGCAACTCGGCCAGCGGCATTGGCTCCTTTCCGCGCGTCGCGCGCATGCGGTTGACCGTTGCCAGCATGTCCGGCGCACTGTCGAGCAGGGTCCCGTCGAGGTCGAACAAGACAAGCCGCGGGAACCGCCTCGTGATCATCCGGTTTTGCGCGCGCACGCTAGATAGTTGATGTCGGTGCGCGACACGATCCGTGCACTGTTGCGCCACGGTTCGTACATCAAGCCACTGACGTCTTCCAGGTCCAAACCTGCGATGCGCAGCCAGCCGGCCAGCTCCGATGGCTTGATGAAATCGCGGTACTGGTGGGTGCCCTTCGGCAACACGCGGGCCACATATTCGGCCGCGACAATGGCCAGTGCGAACGCGGCCGGGGTGCGGTTGAGGGTGGACACGAACAGGCGCCCGCCGGGCTTGAGCAGGCGCGCGCAGGCCTGGATGATCGAGGCCGGGTCTGGCACGTGTTCGAGCATTTCCATGCAGGTCACCACATCGAACGATGCAGGCTGCACCTGGGCCAATGCCTCCACCGACGTTTCGCGGTAGTCGACCTTGATGTCAGTTTCCAGGCCATGCAGGCGCGCGACCTTGAGCAGGTTGGGCGCGAGGTCGATCGCGGTCACGGCAGCGCCGGCCTGGGCCATCGCTTCACTCAGCAGGCCTGCGCCGCAGCCTACATCCAGCACCGCCGCACCCGCCAGCGCGGTGCGCGCTGCCACGTAACCGAACCGCGCAGGATTCAGAGCGTGCAGGGCTTTCTGCGGGCCTTGCGGGTCCCACCATCGCTGCGCCAGCTCGTCGAACTTGTCGAGTTCGGACTGGCTGAAGTTGTCGCTGTGCGTACTCATGCCGACCGCACCGTGGCGATGCGTTCGCGCCACTGGCGCGCATTGGCGAGTACGCCGTCCAGGTCGATGTCGACCAGCACCCGCTGGCGCAATTTGGCCGCGCCGGCGATCCACACATCACTGACCTGATGGCGACCGGTCGCGTAGATCAATTGCGAGACCACGTTGTGCAGCGGCTGGGTTTCCAGCGCCGACAGGTCGACGCACACCAGGTCGGCCTGCTTGCCTGGTTCGATGCTGCCAATGACCTCCTCCAGTCCCATCGCCTTGGCACTGCCCAGGGTGGCGGCGCGCAGCGCGTCATGCGCGCCGAAACCGGCGGCATCATTAGCGACGGCCTTGGCCAGCAAGGCCGCGGTGCGGGTCTCGCCGAACATGTCGAGGTCGTTGTTGCTGGCGGCACCATCGGTGCCGATCGCAATCGTCACGCCGGCGCGCTGCAACGCGCATACCGGGCAGAAGCCCGAGGCCAGCTTGAGGTTGGATTCCGGGCAATGCACCACGCTGACGCCGCGTTCGGCGCACAGGTGGATCTCCGCCTCGGTCAGCTGGGTCATGTGCACCGCAATCAGTCGAACATTCACCAACCCCAGCCGGTCCAGGCGGGCGAGTGGCCGCTGGCCATGCTGGTCCACCGACTGCTGCACTTCCTGCGCGGTCTCGTGCAGGTGCAGGTGCACCGGCACGTCGAGCTGGTCGGCGAGCATGCGCACGCGTTCGAAATTGGCGTCGCTGACCGTATACGGCGCATGCGGGGCGAATGCCGTGCTGATCAGCGCGTCGCCACGCCAGTCGTCGTGCACCTCCCCGGCGCGGTCGAAATATTCGTCGTCGCTACGCGCCCAGGCGGTGGGGAAGTCGATCACCGGCAGGCCGACCCGCGCGCGGAAGCCATGGCGCTTGTAGGTCGCGGCCTGCACGTCGGGGAAGAAGTAATTCTCGTTGCAGCAGGTGGTGCCGCCGCGCAGCATCTCGGCGATGGCCAGGGTCACACCGTCGGCGACGAAATCAGGGCCGATCACCGCGGCTTCCACCGGCCAGATGTGCTGCTGCAGCCAGACCTTGAGTGGCAGGTCATCGGCGATGCCGCGCATCAGGGTCATCGGATTGTGCGCATGTGCATTGACCAGGCCCGGGATCAACGCGGCGTCCGGACGCGACACCGTTTCCGATGGCGCGAAAAGCACGCGCGCCTGCGCGGTGGGCAGCACGGCCACGATCTGGTTGCCGGAAATCGCCACGGCGTGATCTTCAAGAACCACGCCGTGCGGGACCACAGGCACGACCCAGCCGGCTTCGATAATAATGTCGCAGGCTTGCCGGTCGGCGTCAGTCATCGTTTACTTGACCCGCGACTCGTACTCGCCCGTGCGCGTATTGACCTTGATGTTTTCATCCTGGCCAACAAACAGCGGCACACGGACCACCGCGCCGGTTTCCAGGGTGGCGGGCTTGCCGCCGCCGCCGGAGGTATCGCCGCGCACGCCCGGATCGGTCTCGGTAATCTTCAGTTCGACGAAGTTGGGCGGCTGCACATAAATCGGCACCCCGTTCCAAAGCGTCACCACGCACTCTTCCTCCCCCTTCAGCCACTTCTCGGCGCCGCCCATGCCGGCCTTGTCGCACTGCACCTGCTCGAAGCTTTCCGGATTCATGAAATGCCAGTGCTCGCCATCGGCGTACAGGAACTGCATATCGGTGTCGACCACGTCAGCGACTTCCAGCGAGTCCGTGGCCTTCATTGTGAGCTCGACCACCCGGCCACTCTTGATGAAGCGGTACTTGATACGGGTAAAGGCCTGGCCCTTGCCGGGCTTGACGTATTCGCAGTCAGTGATGACGCAGGGCTCGCTGTTGACGATGATCTTCTGACCGTTCTTGACGTCGTTCAGGCCCAGGCTGGCCATGAGTGCTCCTCGGCGCCACCCGCTGGGCGGCTAAAATAGGTGGTTCGGAGTTCCGGCAACACCGGAACAGTCTTGGATCGCAGCCGCACATGATACCCGCTGGACAACCCCCCTTGCAGCCGGTCCACCCGCCCGCACAGGACTGGCGACAGGCATGGCGCGATGCAGTCCGCGATCCATCCGAATTGCTGGGAATCCTCGGGCTGGAGTCGCTGGCTGGCAAGCTGTCTGACACCTTTGAGTTCCCGCTGCGGGTACCGCGCGGCTTCGTGGCGCGCATGCGCCATGGCGATGCCAACGACCCGCTGCTGCGGCAGGTGCTACCGATGGATGCCGAGGACAACATCGTACCCGGCTTCGACCTGGACGCGGTCGGCGACGGCGAGGCCCGGCGCGGCGGCGGGGTGATCCACAAATACCGGGGCCGCGCCCTGTTGATCGCCACCGGCAGTTGCGCGGTGCATTGCCGCTATTGCTTCCGCCGCCACTACCCGTACGCCGAGCACACTGCGGCGGCGGCTGGCTGGCGCGAAGCGGTCGCGATCATCGCCGACGATCCTTCGCTGCACGAAGTGATCCTGTCGGGCGGCGATCCGCTGTCACTGGCCGACCACAAGCTGGCCGAGCTGACCGACGCGCTGCGCTTGATCCCGCACCTTCGCCGCCTGCGCATCCACACCCGGCTGCCGGTGGTCTTGCCCGAACGCGTGGACGCTGGCCTGCTCGCCTGGCTGACAAACCTGCCCTGGCCGGTGGCGGTGGTCCTGCACGCCAACCACGCCAATGAGTTCGACGTCTCGGTCGACACGGCCGTTACCGGGCTGCGCGCAACCGGTGCCAGCGTACTCAACCAGGCCGTGCTGCTGCGCGGGGTCAACGATTCGGTGAATGCCCTCGCCGACCTGTGCGAGCGCGGCTTTAAGGCCGGCGTGTTGCCCTACTACCTGCACCAACTGGATCGCGTGGCCGGCGCCGCACACTTTGAAGTCGACGACGCACGGGCCTTGGCCCTGCATGCTGCCCTGGCCGCGCGCCTGCCCGGTTACCTGGTGCCTCGACTCGTGCGCGAGATCACAGGTGCGCCAGGAAAAACCCCGATGATGGCCGTTGCTGGCAGCGAACCGAGTGTCGGATGATGTAGCCTTCCCGATATCCGCACGGATTGCAGAAAAACCACGGCATGGCGATCGGCAAGGACACCGCACTGCGTTTGATGCTCGTTGACGACCAGGTCAACGAGGCCGAAGCCATCGTCAGTGGCCTGCGCAACGCCGGCATCGCCGTCCGCCCGCTGCGACCGGAATCGCTGGACGAATTGTCCAGCCAGTTGTCCCAACACCCCGTGGACCTGGTCCTGGCCGAGTACGGCGCACGCAACCTGCCCTTCAACGAAGTGGCGATGGTGGTCGGCAGCGGCGGTCGCGACATCCCGCTGCTGGCGGTACTGGACGGCATCGACGACGAGACCCTGGACCACTTGCAGTCGCTGGGCGTGCATGGCGTGGCCTTGCGCGGCCGTCCGCAACAACTGCTGGCTGCGGTCAAGGCGGCCTGGACCGACCTGGATGCACGCCGCGCGCAGCGCCAGCTGGAGTCCCAGGTGCGCGAGACCGAGCGCCGCTGCGATGCGCTCATCGATTCGTCACGGGAGCCCATCGCCTATATCCACGAAGGCATGCACATCCGCGCCAACCAGGCCTACCTGGAGATGTTCGGCTTCGAAACCTTCGACGACATCGAGGGCATGTCCCTGCTTGACCTGGTCGCCAGCGCCGACGTCGACGAGTTCAAGAAACTGCTCAAGCGCCTGTCGAAAGGCGAGGCGCCACCACCGCGGCATGAGTTGACCGCGCGCGACATCGACGGCCATGACTTCCCGGCGGTGATGGAGTTCACCGCCGCGCAATACGAAGGCGAGACCTGCCAGCAGGTGATCTTCCGCCGTCAGGACCTGGACCAGGATCCGGAACTGGCGCGCCAGGTCGAGGAACTCAAGCAGCGCGACCAGGCCACCGGCCTGCTCAACCGCGCCACCTTCCTGAGCGCGCTGGACGGCGCCGTGTCCGAGGCCGCCTCGCAGGGCGCTTCGCACGGCCTGCTGCTGCTGGAGCCGGACCATTACGCGCAGCTGCTGGACGTGATCGGCCTGAACGCCGCTGACAACCTGATTGCCGCCATGGCCCAGCGCCTGGACACCGTGGCCGATGGCGCGGTGACTGCCCGCTTTGGTGAACACCAACTGGCACTGCTGGCGCGAGACAGCAGCCCTGTGAGCACCAGCCAGCTGGCCTCGCGGGTACGCGAAGCGTTTGCCGACCACGTACTGGAAGTCGGCCATCATTCCCTGAATGCCACGGTGAGCATCGGCGGAGTACAGATCGGCGAGAAGATCGCCAGCACCAGCCAGGTCCTGGCCAAGGCCAGCCAAGGAGTTGCAGCGGCGATCGCGGTGGGCGGCAACCGCTTCGAACTGTTCGATCCGGGCGCGGTCGACCGCGCCGAAGAGGAGCGCATCGCGGCCTGGGTCGCGCGTATCCGCGACGCACTCGACAACGATGGCTTCCGCCTGGACTTCCAGCCGGTGATCGCCCTGCAGGGCGATGGCAGCGAAATGTACGAAGTGTTCCTGCGCATGCAGGGCAGCGACGGCGAACCGGTCGAGGCCGGAACCTGGCTGCAGATCGCAGAGGATCACGCGCTGCTCGGGGCGCTCGACCGCTGGGCCGTGGTGCGTGCGATCGAGCTGATCCGCCAGCGCCAGTCCGCCGGCAAGCGCACCAGCCTGCTGCTGTCGTTGTCGCACCAGGCGTTGCAGGACCAGGCGATGGCCAGTTTCATCGCCGCACACCTGTCCGCCGCGCAGGTGCGGGGCGAACTGCTGGTGCTGGCGATCCCGGAAGCCAAGGTCTTCACCAACCTGCGTGCAGCGCAGGAGTTCACCAGTGCCATGGCAGGCTTCGGTGCACGGATCGCGCTGGAGCGCTTCGGCGCGGGCCTGAATTCATTGCAACTGCTGCAGCATTTCGACCCGTCCTTCCTCAAGATCGATCCGCAGTTCATGCAAGACCTGGCCAAGAGCGCGGAATCGCAACAGCAGGTCCGCACCATTGCAAGCCAAGCGGCGCAGCGCGGTATCAGCACGATCGCCGACCGCGTGCAGGACGCAACCAGCATGACCCTGTTGTTCTCCGCGGGCGTGGAATTCGTGCAGGGCGACTTCCTGGCCCCGGCCGGCCCGGACATGAACTACGACTTCAGCTGACGCCACCAGAGCCGTCTAACGCACGAGCCGCTGCGCTCAACGTCCGCTCTTTCCGCCATGCCCACTGCACGCCATCCCTACTGCGGCCGTTTTGCACCTTCGCCCACCGGGATGTTGCATGCGGGTTCGCTGCTGGCGGCGCTGGGCAGCTGGCTGCTGGCACGCCAGGCCGGCGGCGAATGGCTGCTGCGGATCGAAGACCTGGATCCTGTGCGCGAAGTCGCCGGCGCCGCGGATGCGCAGCTGCAAACCCTGGCCGCCTTCGGGCTGCAGCATGACGGCGCGATCACCTGTCAGAGGCAGCGCGGCCATCTGTATCGAAAGGCCTTGAACCAGCTACTGGCGCAGGGCCTGGCGTTCGAATGCCATTGCAGCCGCGCCGACCTTGCCGCGAGCGCCGGCATCCACCGACGCTGCCTGGCGACCGCGCCTCGCTCCGATCCCGCGATCCGCCTGCGCGTGCCCGATGGCTGCGACATCGGTTTCGACGACCTCGTCCATGGCCGGGTCAGCCAACGTATCGATCGTGATGTCGGCGACTTCGTGCTGCTTCGCACCGACGGCTTGTGGGCCTACCAGCTAGCGGTGGTGGTGGACGATGCCGCGCAGGGCATCACCGACGTCGTGCGCGGCGCCGACCTGCTGGATTCCACCCCTCGCCAGATCCTGTTGCAACGCGCGCTTGGGTTGCCCGCGCCGCGTTATGCACACCTGCCGCTGTTGCTGGGCAGCGACGGCCGCAAGCTTTCCAAGTCGGATGCAGCCCTTTCTGTGGACGGCGTGGATCCGGTACCGGCGCTGCATTCGCTGTGGCAGATACTTGGCCAAGCGCCGCTACCGGCGGCGTCACTGAAGGCGTTGCCGGACTTCCTCGAAGCCGCGGTGCGCACCTTCCAACCCGATGCAATCCCGCGGAGCCCATTGCCGGCATCCGCCGCAGTGCACAACATCGCCGCGACATCGCACGACTAGAATGGTGGGTCCGCATTTCACTCTCCAGGAGAACCCCATGACATCCAGAATCGCCCTCGTGACCGGCGGTACCGGCGGTATCGGCACCGCCATCGTCAAGCGCCTGGCTGACATGGGGCACAAGGTCGCGACCAATTACCGCAACGAGGAACGCGCGCGCACCTGGCAGGAAAAAATGAAGGCGGATGGCTATGACATCTGCATCGTCAAGGGCGACGTAACCTCGCCGACCGAGGCCGAAGCGATGGTGCGCGAAGTTGAATCCACCCTCGGCGGGGTCGACATCCTGATCAACAACGCCGGAATCACCCGGGACGGCACTTTTCACAAGATGAAGGCCGACCAGTGGGGTGATGTGATCAATACCAACCTCAATTCAGTGTTCAACGTCACCCGCCCGGTGATCGAGGGCATGCGTGAGCGCAAGTGGGGACGGGTCATCCAGATCAGCTCGGTCAACGGCCTCAAGGGCCAGTATGGCCAGGCCAACTACGCCGCGGCCAAGGCGGGCATGCATGGCTTCACCATTTCGCTGGCGCGCGAGAATGCCCGCAACGGCGTGACCGTGAATACCATCTCGCCCGGTTACATCGCCACCGACATGGTGATGGCGGTGCCGGAGGAAGTGCGCGCCAAGATCGTGGCCGACATCCCGACCGGTCGCCTGGGCACGCCCGAGGAAATCGCCTATGGCGTTGGCTTCCTTGCCGACGAACAAGCCAGCTGGATCACCGGTTCCAACCTCGATATCAACGGCGGCCACCACATGGGCTGGTGATGCGTTCGCGCCTGCGGCACATCGCGCCTGACCCCGCGCCTTGAATCGGCGGGCTTGGCTATCAACACACAGGCCGGAATCGCCGGCCTGTTCATTTTCTGAAGTTGCAAGCCCTGTTGCGCTGCGCCATGCTGCAGTCGGCATCGCTAGAGTTTTTGCTCAATGACTGAACTTCGCGTGATCAAGAAATATCCGAACCGGCGTCTCTACGACACGGAGATCTCCAGTTACATCACGATCGAAGACGTACGCCAGTTGATCGTCGATGGCGAATCGTTCCAAGTGCGCGACGCCAAGACAGGCGCAGACCTCACCCGGCAAGTCTTGCTGCAGATCATCACCGAGCACGAGCAGGATGGGCAGCCGATGTTGTCCACCCAGCTGCTGAGCCAGTTGATCCGCTTTTATGGCGACTCGCTGCAGGGCTTCATGGGTAACTATCTGGAGCGCTCGATGCAGGTGTTCCTGGAGCAACAGCAGCAGTTCCGCCAGCAGGTGGGGGGACTGGTTGGGCAGACCCCATGGACCATGCTCAACCAGTTGACCGAACGCAACATGGACCTGTGGAAGGACTTCCAGCAGAACCTGGTCGGCGGGCTTGGCCACCAGGCCACGCCGCCCGCCAACGAGCCTCGAGAAAAGGACAAGTCACGCGGTCGCTGACGACGACGATGACGTGGATGCACACAAAAAACGGGCCCAAAGGCCCGATTTTTTTATTGTCACAAGAACATCAAGTGCGTCTCAATGTGAACCCGCTGACGTCCCCTGCGAACAGTACTTCTGCCGATATGCCATGGCCTTGGGCATCAACGCCTGCAGGTGATCGATGCGACTTGCTTCGCTCGGGTGAGTCGAGGCGAATTCGGGCGGCTTCTGACCGCCACTCATCTGCGCCATCCGCTGCCATAGGGGGATCGCTTCTCTTGGATCGAAACATGCCGCGGCGGCGAGCATCAATCCGACTTCGTCCGCCTGCGATTCATGCCCGCGCGCATACGGCAGTGCCGACGTCACGCCGTAGGCCTGGAACACCATCTGCTGCATGCCGGGGTCCATGCCACTGGCGGCGCCCGCCATTTGCCCGATCTGCTCCAGTTTGCCGCGGGCCATGCGTTGCGCGCCATGGCGCATCAATGCGTGGGCGATCTCGTGGCCCATGACCACGGCCATTCCATCCTGGTTCTGGGCGACCGGTATCAATCCGGTGTACACGGCCATTTTCCCGCCGGGCAACGCGAACGCATTGGCATCTTCGGACTGGATGACGTTGACCGCCCAATCGAAATTCTCGGCGAAGTGGTCCGGCGCCACCCCGCTTTCAGCGGCAAGGTCGTTCTCAACGTCATCCACTCGCGAGATCAACCGTTGCGCGATCGAGCGTACCTGCTGGGCCACCTGGGAGTTGGGGTCAACGGGTTGCTCCTGGCTCAGTATTTCGCGATAGGCCTGCAGGCCAAGAGCACTCTCCTGCTCGGCACCCAGCGACTTGTCAATCAGCACCTTCTCGCCTGTATACGGGTCCACCGTTCGATTGGAAAAATAGTAGTACGCACCATAGCCAGCGAAAAGAATCAGCACCCAGAGGCGCATCCCACCGACGCCCCGTCGGCGCGGTTGCTGTCCACCCTGATTGCCTAACGGATCCTGCCTCATCGATTGCTCCCTGCGCGCGTGGCGCGTGTTGGATGTCGCGTGTTGTATATTTTACAACTGCCTCACGACCCGGAAACCAACACGTGCATTGGTGACATCGGTGCCCCCCGATGCCCGCCAGGCCGCACGTGCCTGCGCCGGCGAGCTGGCCCAGGAACCACCGCGATACATGCGATCGCGACATCCCGGGTTGATCCAGGCCGCACCGGTTGCAGGCGCCCGCCGGAACCCCTGGTGCCAGCAGTCGGCGACCCACTCGCTTACATTGCCCGCCATGTCGTGAAGACCATATGCATTCGGCGCCATCTGCCCGACCAGCGCCGGCCCCCACCAACCATCGCCGTACCCCGCGAACGCATTTCCCCAAGTGCGTCCCTGCGGCGAACGATCGAGTCCGCCAGTCAGGTTCTCGCTTCCCGCCGGCGGTGCGCCATCGCCCCACGGGTAGCGCCCCTGGCTGCCGGCGCGCAACGCGTACTCGAATTCTGCCTCACTCGGCAGCCGGTAATGGGCGCCGGTTTCCGCACTCAACCAATCGGTATAGGCCTCGGCATCACGGCTGGTGACGTGGATCACCGGCATTTGGGCGGACGCCGGCCGTCCGTCGTAGGTCGAGCGCCAATCAATCCCGCTACCGCGCACGAAATTCCCGCTGCGGGCGTCATATGCCATTGAATGGCCGCGCTCGGTCGCACGCGCCTTGTACCCGGTGGCACCCACGAACCGGGCGAATTCACCTACGGTAATTTCGTTGCGCGACATCGCGAAGCCACGCTCCAGCCGAACCTCATGTTGCGGTTGTTCGGCAGGCGTCGCGTCCCCGTCATCGTCGGGCGCGCCCATGCGGAATGCGCCATGCGGAATCACGATCAATTGTGGCCCTCGTCCACCGTGTCGCATCTCGTCGGTGAACACCTGCCCCGGACGGAACAGTCCGTAATGGCTGGCCAGGTCGATGCGTTGCCGCAGCTCCACGCTCGCGGGATCACTGGGGTCGGCGATGCGCAGCATTTCGGCCAACCGCTCGCGGGCGATGCGCAGGCCATCCGGATCGCCCAGGGCGACCAGGCCTTCATCGCGCAGGCGACGCACGCGCTCGCCTCGTATCGCATTGATCCTGCGCAGCGCATCGGGAATCGTGCCGGGTTCGAAGCGGACCTTGGCAGCATAGGCCAGTTGTTGCTGGGCGGTGTTGAAATCACCCTTCAACGCTGCTGCTTCCGCGCGTCGGATCAGGCCGCTTTCGACCGCGGCAATCCCTTGCGCGGCCCGCGCCTGGCCGGGTCGCAGCGACTGCGCCGCCCGGAACGCGGCCAAGGCGCCACCGCCCTCTTCACCCAGTTGTCCAGCGTTGAACAAGGCCTCTCCCTGGGCATTGCGGTCCCACGCGCGCTCGCTGCGATCCACCCGTCCGAGGTAGGCCAGGACATCGGGGTCGCGTGGCCACAGCTTGCGCAACACCGCAGCGCGGCGCTGCGCCGCGCGCAAGGCATCCAAGTCGTCGTCGCCCTGAAGCAGCGCGGCATCACCCTGGGCGATCAGTGCGGCGCGCGCCTCGCCCAGCCGCGCCGGAGGATCGGGATCCTCCGGCTTTAGGTTTTGCAATGCAATCAGGAGTGGAATTGCGGAATCGGCGGTCTCGAACAGGTCGCCTGCATCCACCGCCTGCCGAGCCTTGCGCCGCGCCGCGGGGACATCGTCCGCATCCACCACGACCGCCGGCAACGACCAGCTCAGCACCTGCGCCATGGCATCGTCGCCACTGATGCTCACGCTACCGGTACGCACTGAGGCCACCGGCTTCACCGGTTGGACGGTCGGGTCCGTCGGCTCCGGCTTGCACGCCGCAAGCACGGTCGACACCAGGACAATGGCGGCCCAGCCTGCGCGCAAATTCTGCTCCCGGCGATGGAATGATCGAAGCTAGGTTAAGCCATCCAGTCCAGCAACCGCATAATGGGCGCATGACGAACTGGATCAAAAGTCCCGACCAACTGCGCGAGCGACTTCTGCAGGTGCCCGCCGTGATCGGCCTCGATACCGAGTTCATCCGCGAACGTACCTACTGGCCGCAGCTGGCGCTGGTGCAGATCGCCCTGGACGCCAGTAACGACGGCATCCTGCTGGTCGATCCGCTGGTGCCCGGGATGGCCGAGGCGCTGGTCCCGTTGCTGGCCGATGCGTCCGTGCTCAAGGTCATGCACAGCGCCAGCGAGGACCTGGTCGCGTTCAAGCATGCGTGCGGCGTCCTGCCGGCGCCACTGTTTGATACACAGGTCGCCGCGGCGCTGGCGGGCATTGGCGGAGGCATGGGTTACCAGAAGCTGGTGCACGCCCAAACCGGCGTCGCACTGGCCAAGGGAGAGACCCGTTCGGACTGGTTGCGGCGGCCATTGTCGCCGTCGCAACTTGAGTACGCGGCAGACGACGTACGTCACCTGCACGACCTGCATCGCCAGCTTGACGATGCACTTGTCGGGCTCGGGCGACGCCAATGGCTGACCGAAGACTGCACGCGCCTGCTGGCCAGCGTCGCCGATGACGAAGGCGAACGTTGGCCGCACCTGCCGTTGCGCAGCGCGCAATTCCTGGATCGCGATGCGCAGCTGCGACTGTTGCGATTGCTGCGCTGGCGCGACGCGCACGCGCGCGTCAGCGACCGGCCGCGCAGCTGGATCCTCGACAACGAGTTGGCGGTTGCCATCGCCCGCAACAACCCGGCTGATCGGGACGCGTTGCGTGCGCTGCTGGATGCCACCCCGAAATCACCGCGCAGCCTGGCCGATGCGATCTTCCAGGGCTTGGCGACACCGCTGCCGGACGAGGCGAATGCACCGTTGGCTCGTGGCGACGAGCGCGACAAGAAGCAATTGCGTGCAATGCAGGATGCCGTTTCGGCACTCGCAACGGAAATGGGTTTGCCGGAAGGCCTGCTCGCCTCACGTCGCTGGCTGGAGACCCTGCAGGACGGCGCGGATTGGCCGGGGGCATTGTCCGGCTGGCGGCGCAAATTGCTCGAGCCCACGCTCGCGCCCTTGCTGGAATCGGGCCAGTCGGCTACCCGCGCTTGAATCGCCGCCGCTGGCGGCGCTGGCGGCGCTGCGGCAGCCTCCGTATAATCCACCCCGTTGTCGTCATGGGGCGGTAGCTCAGCTGGGAGAGCGCCACGTTCGCATCGTGGAGGTCAGGGGTTCGATCCCCCTTCGCTCCACCATCTCGACAACGAAGCGTATGCGAAGAAGGCCGGATACCCGATTGACGAGGCTTCCGGCCTTTTTTGTATCTGTTGCCGGCGAATGGCGGCTGCCGCCTTGCGACGACTGGCGAGGAGCCTGCAACCGCAGCTCGCACGCCCAGGCACATCTCACACACCGCCCACGCAGGTGTATTTGAGCTCGGTGTAGTCGGCCAGTCCGTACTTGGACCCTTCGCGGCCGGTACCGGACTGCTTGATCCCGCCGAACGGCGCGACTTCGGTGGAAATCAGGCCGGTGTTGATGCCGACAATTCCGCACTCCAGCGCTTCGGCCACGCGCCAGCTGCGTGCCAGGTCACGCGTGTAGAAATAGCCGGCCAGCCCGAACTCGGTGGCGTTGGCCATTTCGATCGCTTCGTCTTCAGTGTTGAAGCGGAACAGCGGCGCTACCGGGCCGAAGGTTTCTTCCTTGGCCAGCAACATGTCCGACTTCACGTCGAGCAACAGCGTCGGCTCGAAGAACGTGCCGCCGAGTGCATGACGCTTGCCGCCCAGCGCGATTTTTGCCCCCTTGGCGACCGCATCAGCGACGTGTTCCTCGACCTTGGCCAAGGCATTGTCGTCGATCAAGGGGCCCTGGTCGGTCTCGCCCTTGAGCCCGTCGCCGACCCGCAATTTTGAAATGGCGTCGGCAAGTTTCTTCGAGAATTCGTGGTACACGCCGTCCTGCACGAACAGTCGGTTGGCGCAGACGCAGGTCTGCCCGGTGTTGCGGTACTTGCTGGCGATCGCGCCCTCGACCGCAGAATCGAGGTCAGCGTCATCGAACACGATGAAAGGCGCATTGCCGCCGAGTTCCAGCGACACCCGCTTCATGCCCTCGGCGCACTGCACCATCAGCTTCTTGCCGACCTCGGTGGAGCCGGTGAAGCTGAGCTTGCGCACCTTCGGGTGCGAGGTCATGGCGGTGCCGATGTCGGACGCGGATTGGCCGGTGACGATGTTGAGCACGCCCGCCGGAACCCCCGCGCGTTCGGCAATGACACCCAGCGCCAGTGCGGAATACGGCGTCTGCAGGGCGGGCTTGCAAACGACGGTGCAGCCCGCGGCCAGCGCCGGGCCGATCTTGCGGGCGAGCATTGCCGATGGGAAATTCCACGGCGTGATCATGGCCACGACGCCGACCGGCTGGCGCCAGACCAAGATGCGTTTGTCTGCGGCGTGGCTGGGGATGATGTCGCCGTACATGCGCTTGGCTTCCTCGCCAAACCATTCAAGGAACGCGGCCGCATAGGCCACTTCGCCCTTGGCTTCGGCCAGCGGCTTGCCCTGCTCTGCAGTCATGATGATGGCCAGGTCATCCTGATGTTCCAGCATCAACTCGTACATGCGCCGCAGGACCTGCGCGCGCTGCTTGGCGGTCTTGCGCGCCCACGCGGGAAACGCGGCATGCGCTGCGTCGATGGCCGCGTTGGTTTCGGTTGCGCCCATGTCCGGAACGGTGCCCAGGCGTTCGCCACTGGCTGGATTTGCGACATCGCAGGTTGCGCGGTCGGCCTGGTCCCGCCACTGTCCGTCGATCAGGCACTGCTGGCGCAACAGGCCGGGATCGGCAAGGGTTGGAAACGATGTCGAAGTCGTGTTGGTACTCATGCGGCTTGCTCCAGTTGGTCGACCTGGCTTGCCGCGTTCATTGCGGACACGGCCAAGAACGCAAGCGTGGCCAGGGCGAGCCAGATCCGGAATATGCAGTGTCCGCTGCCCGGGATGAAGCCAGCGACAAACGAGGCTTGGAATGCCGCACTGCACCCTGCAATTCGTCCCGCCGCGTTTGGTGACTTCGCGGGAAGCGAGCCGCCCTCACTCGTCCATGAACAGCTCGGCGATTTCCATGGCGGTAGCATAGGGCTCCGGATCATTGCGGTTGCTCAGCAGGATCACGGTCAGGTGTTGCTTGGGCCAGCGCAGGATTACGTTGCGGAAGCCAATGGTTTCACCCGTGTGCCACACCATGTCGCCACTGATCCGCCAGCCGAATCCGTAGGAGGCCTGGTACGGCTCGCCGGTGACTTCGACTTGAGGACTGAACGCCAGCGCGCGCGAGGCATCGCTGAGCAGGCGGTCATCGTAGAG
>JBBSTP010000012.1:0-21926 GCA_038235795.1 Lysobacterales bacterium
GATGGCGAGCGCCGCAAGATCGCGCTGTTCACCAACGTGCCGGAACGCGCGGTGATCTCGGCGATGGACCTGGACAATATCTACAAGATCCCGATGTGGCTGCACGCGCAGCAACTCGACCAGATCGTGGTGGAGCACCTGTACCTGGACAAGGCGCGTCCCGTGGCCGACCTGTCCGAGTGGCAGGCGGTGGTGGACGCTTCGGAGCATCCGATCGACGAGGTTACCATCGGTATCGTCGGCAAGTACGTGGACCACAAGGACGCCTACAAATCGGTCGGCGAGGCGCTCAGGCACGGCGGCGTGCGCCAACGCACCAAGGTCAACCTGAAGTGGCTTGAATCCGAGGACATCGAGCGTGACGGCGCGGCCGAGGTGCTGGCCGGCCTCGATGGCGTGCTGGTGCCGGGCGGGTTCGGCGACCGTGGCTTCGAAGGCAAGGTGTTGAGCGCGCAATACGCACGCGAGCATGGCCTGCCGTACTTCGGCATCTGCTACGGCATGCAGGCGGCGGTGGTGGATGCGGCGCGCAACCTGGCGGGACTTGCAGGTGCGAACAGCACCGAGAACGATCGATACACCGCGCATCCGGTGATCGGGTTGATCACCGAATGGCGCACCTCCAGTGGCGACGTGGAACGGCGCGACGAGGGCAGCGACCTTGGTGGCACCATGCGCCTGGGCCTGCAGCAGCAACGGATCAAGCCCGGCACCCTGGCGCACAGAATGTACGGCAAGGACGTGGTGGGCGAGCGCCACCGCCACCGCTACGAATTCAACAACCACTACCGGGCCCAGCTCGAGGACGTGGGCATGGTGTTTTCGGCCAAGTCCGCCGACGACACCCTGGTTGAGATGGTCGAGTGGCCGAAGCACCCGTGGTTCATCGGTTGCCAGGCGCACCCCGAATTCCTGTCGACGCCGCGCAGCGGGCATCCTCTGTTCGTCGGCTTCATCCGCGGCGCGCGCGAACACAAGGCCGGTGGCCGTCTGCTCAATGAAAGCGGTATCAATAACGAGGCCGCGGCATGAAGCTTTGCGGATTCGAGGTCGGGCTGGACCAGCCGCTGTTCCTGATCGCCGGGCCGTGCGTGATCGAGTCCGAACAGCTGCAACTGGATGTCGCCGGCCAGCTGAAGGAAATCACCTCGGCGCTGGGTATCAACTTCATCTTCAAGTCCAGCTTCGACAAGGCCAACCGCACCTCGCTGGGTAGCTTCCGCGGTCCGGGCATGGAAGAAGGCCTGCGCGTGCTGGCCGAGGTCAAGCGTCAACTCAATGTGCCGGTGCTGACCGACGTCCACGAATACACGCCGATGGATGAAGTCGCCTCGGTGGTCGACGTGTTGCAGACGCCGGCCTTCCTGGTGCGACAGACCGACTTCATCACCAAGGTATGTGCGGCCGGTAAACCTGTGAACATCAAGAAAGGCCAGTTCCTCTCCCCGTGGGATATGAAACCCGTCGTCGAGAAGGCGCGCGCCACCGGCAACCCCGGGATCATGGTGTGCGAGCGTGGCGCCAGCTTCGGCTACAACAATCTGGTATCCGACATGCGCAGCCTCGCGGTGATGCGCGACACCGGTTGCCCGGTGGTATTCGATGCCACCCATTCAGTGCAGTTGCCGGGCGGGCAGGGCGGCACCAGCGGCGGCCAGCGCGAGTTCGTGCCGGTGTTGGCGCGCGCGGCGGTCGCGGTTGGCGTGTCGGGTATCTTCATGGAAACCCATCCCGACCCAAGCAAGGCGCTCTCCGATGGCCCGAACGCGTGGCCACTCGACAGGATGCGCGCCCTGCTGGAAACCCTGCTGGAACTCGATGCGGCGACCAAGCGCCGTGGCTTCCTCGAAACAACCCTCTGAACAGCCCATACCAAGGCGACACGAAGACCATATGACCACGATCAGCCACGTCCACGCCCGC
The DNA here is from genome assembly GCA_038235795.1 of Lysobacterales bacterium. Lineage (GTDB taxonomy): Bacteria > Pseudomonadota > Gammaproteobacteria > Xanthomonadales > Xanthomonadaceae > Thermomonas. The sequence continues at coordinate 1,924 of JBBSTP010000012.1, forward strand.
GAGATACTCGACAGCCGCGGCAATCCCACGCTTGAGGCGGAAATCACCCTGGCCGATGGCAGTTTCGGCCGTGCGATGGTGCCGTCCGGCGCATCGACCGGTGCCAAGGAAGCGGTGGAATTGCGCGACGGCGACAGGACCCGCTACGGCGGCAAGGGCGTGCTGAAGGGGGTGGCGAATGTCAACGGGCCCATCGCCAACATGCTGCAGGGCTTTGACGCACACGATCAGGCCGAACTCGACCGCCGCCTGATCGACCTGGACGGCACCGAGAACAAGGCGCGGCTGGGCGCGAATGCGCTGCTGGCGGTGTCGCTGGCCAATGCACATGCGCTGGCGGCGTCGAGGAAGATGCCGCTGTGGCAGCACCTCGCCAACGGCGCGGCGGTCAGCCTACCGGTGCCGATGATGAACATCATCAATGGTGGTGCACATGCCGACAACAACGTCGACCTGCAGGAATTCATGGTGCTTCCGGTCGGTTTCGATTCGTTCTCCGAGGCGCTGCGCGCCGGCACCGAGGTTTTCCACGCACTGAAGTCGGTGCTGAAAGGCCACGGACTGAGCACCGCGGTCGGCGACGAGGGCGGTTTCGCGCCCGACCTGCGCAGCAATGTCGAAGCGCTGGACACGATCCTGGAAGCGATCGGCAAAGCCGGTTACAAGGCCGGCGAAGACGTGCTGCTGGGACTCGATGTGGCGTCCAGCGAGTTCTTCGACAACGGCAAGTACAACCTCACCGGCGAAGGCAAGCGCCTGACCAGCGAACAGTTCGTCGACTTCCTCGCCAACTGGACGGCGCAGTATCCGATCATCACGATTGAAGACGGCATGGCCGAAGACGACTGGCCCGGCTGGAAGCAGCTCACCAACCGCCTCGGCGACAAGGTGCAACTGGTTGGCGACGACCTGTTCGTGACCAACCCGCGCATCTTCAAGGACGGCATCGAACGTGGCGTGGCCAACGCGATCCTGATCAAGGTCAACCAGATCGGCACCCTGACCGAAACCCTGGAAGCGATCGTGATGGCCGATGCGGCGAACTACGCGGCGGTCGTTTCGCATCGTTCCGGTGAAACCGAGGACACCACGATCGCCGATATCGCGGTGGCCACCACCGCCACCCAGATCAAGACCGGCTCGCTGTGCCGCTCCGACCGCGTGGCCAAGTACAACCAGCTGCTGCGCATCGAACAGGTGCTGGGCAGTGACGCGCGTTACGCGGGGCGCGACGCCTTCGTGTCGCTGGCGCGCTGACGCAGCCGCCAAGGTGAAGGTGACGGCGCTGCTGGTGGTCTTGCTTGGCGCATTGCTGGCGTGGCTGCAATACACCATGTGGTTCGGCACTGGCGGCAGCCAGGAGGTCGATGCGCTGCGCGCGCAGGTCGAACGCCAGCAGGTCGAGAACCTGCAGCTGCAGCAGCGCAACGAGGCACTGGTGGCCGAAGTTGATGACCTGAAATCCGGTGGCGCCGCGGTCGAGGAGCGCGCGCGCAGCGAGCTGGGCATGGTCAAGCCGGGCGAGACCTTTTATCGCGTCGTCGACGATGCGAGGCCCAGGCCAGCGCCTGTGCGCGGGTCAGCGCAATGAGCTGGGCGCTGGTGCCTGCGGCCGGCAGTGGCCGCCGTTTCGGCGCCGACATCCCCAAGCAGTATCTTCAGATCGCCGGCAAGCCGCTGATCCGCCACGCACTGGAGGCATTGCTGTCGCATCCGGGCATCGAAGCTGTGGTGGTGGCCATGGCTGCGGACGATCCGCATTGGCCGGGTTGGACGACATTGCATGGAAAGCCGGTGTTGACCTGCATCGGCGGCGGCGAACGTGCCGATTCGGTGCTTGCCGCATTGCGTGCGCTGCCGGGCGTTGTCGCCGCCGATGCCATCGTGCTGGTGCACGATGCTGCGCGACCGAACCTGCGCGCCGATGACATTTCACGGGTGCTCGATGCCGCGGCGTTGCATGCCGATGGCGCGATCCTCGCCGCGCCGGTGCGCGACACGCTCAAGCGCGCCGGCGCGGACAACTGCATCGCGATGACCGAGCCACGCGCCGGCATCTGGCGGGCACTGACGCCGCAGGCCTTTCGTCGCGACCTGCTGTTGCGGGCGTTGGAAGCGGCGCGCGCTGATGGCGTCGCGGTCACCGATGACGCGCAGGCTGTCGAGCGATTGGGGTTGCATCCCCGGTTGGTCGAAGGCCGCGAAGACAATCTGAAAGTCACCACGCTGGCCGATTTGGTGCTGGCGGAATTCCTGCTGGCGAGTCATTCTCCGGAAAGAGACGCGTGAGCGACATCCGCATCGGCCAGGGTTTCGATGTGCATGCGTTCGGCGACCACGGCGACCACGTGATGCTCGGCGGCGTGCGCGTGCCGCATGCGCGTGGCGTGCTCGCGCACAGTGATGGCGACGTGGTGCTGCATGCGCTGTGTGATGCGATCCTGGGCGCATTGGCGCTGGGCGACATCGGCCGGCATTTCCCGCCGACCGATCCGCGTTGGAAGGACGCCGACAGCCGCGCTTTCCTGCGCCATTGCGATGCACTGATCCGCGCGCGTGGCTGGCGGGTCGGCAATGCCGATATCACCGTGATCTGTGAGCGGCCCAAGGTCGGCCTGCATGCGCAGGCCATGCGCGAAGTGATCGCCGCCGACCTCGGCATCGCGCTGGACGCGGTCAGCATCAAGGCCACCACGACGGAGACGTTGGGTTTCACCGGCCGTGGCGAAGGCATTGCCGCGCAGGCGGTGTGCCTACTGCTGCCCGATGACTGAGCGGGGTTTGGCCCGCGCGCATGGCGCGCCCGTGTTGCGCGCGCGGATCCGCAGCACTCCGGGGGATTTCCGGGTCGAGGAGCTCGACGCGTTCGAGGCCAGCGGCAGCGGCGAGCATCTGCTGTTGAGCATCGAGAAGCGCGGCTTGAACACTGCGTTCGCGGCGAAGTACATCGCGCAATGGGCTGGCGTCGCTGAATCGGCAATTGGTCAGGCCGGGATGAAGGATCGGCACGCGGTGACGGTGCAGCGCTTCAGCGTATGGCTGCCGAAGAAAGTCGCACCCGATATCGATGCATTGCAGTCGGATGAGCTGCGCGTGCTCGGCCACGCCTGGCATTCGCGAAAGCTGCCGCGCGGGGCGCTGGCCGGCAACCGGTTCCGGCTGGTGCTGCGCAGCGTGGAAGGCGAGCATGAGGCGATCGATGCTCGCCTTCGCGCGATCGCCACACACGGCGTGCCCAACTACTTCGGCGAACAGCGATTCGGCCGCGGCGGTGGCAACGTGGCCAAGGCGGTGGCGATGTTCGCCGGTCGCCGGGTCAAGCGCGAAGAACGCTCGATGCTGCTGTCGGTGGCGCGTTCGGAGTTGTTCAATCGGGTGCTGGATGCGCGGATTGCGGATGCCACCTGGAATGCCGCGCTGGATGGCGAGGTCTGGATGCTGAACGGCAGTCGCAGCGTGTTCGGCCCGGAGCCGATGACGGTTGACCTGCAGGCACGCCTGGACGGGTTCGACATCCATCCCAGTGGGCCGCTATGGGGCGCAGGCGAGTTGCGCAGTCGCGGCGATGCCGCAGTCCGTGAGTTGCGCGCGCTGGAGGGCGATAGCGCGATGCGGCTACGCATCGGCCTGGAAAAAGCCGGCTTGCAGCAAGCGCGACGCGCGCTGCGCCTGCGGCCCGACGGTTTGGAATGGGAGTGGCTTGGCGACGAGTCGCTGATGCTGGCGTTCGCATTGCCGCCGGGGTGCTATGCGACCACGGTACTGCGCGAGTTGGGCGAGATCGTCGACGCTGCACAAGCCTAGATATCTGCTCTCTTATCCGCGCTTTTCGAGCAACACCAGCACCGCGCCGGTTCCGCCCTGCGCAGCCGGTGGCGAATGGAAGGCAAGCACGTCGGCGCGATGGCGCAGCACGCGATCGACGAGATTCTTCAGCACCGGCAGGCGTTCTTCCGTGTTGCGCCCCTTGCCATGCACGATGCGCACGCAGCCCAGCCCGTGGATGCGGCAATCGCGCAGGAATTCGCGCAGCAGGGTTTCCGCCACGCGGGCCGGGAAGCCATGCAGGACGAGTTCTTCCTGCGCCGCATATTCACCGCGCGCCAAGCGCTTGAGCAGCATCGGCGCCACCTCATCGCGTCGGTAGCTCAGCACGTCGCCGGCTTCCAGGGCCGCAATCACCACGTGCTTGAATTCTTCGCGGGCGTCGTCCTCGTCGCGACGGGACATTTTCGCCGACGGTTTCGGCTTCTGGGCGGCTGGTGGCGGCGACGTGGCCTGAAGTTCGCGCACCTTGCCGCGATTGGCACCGATTGCCTCTCGAAACAGGCTGGCGTCGTCGGAATCGTTGCAATCCTCGGGTTCTGGCGGGGCCTTGCGCATCTAGGCAGGATAACGCGGCCCGAAGCCGGCATCGCCATCCGTTATCATGGCCGCATGCAGAAATTTTCGAAGTCGTAAGCCGCGATGCGGGTACTTGTCAGCAACGACGACGGCGTCGACGCCCCCGGGATCCGTGCACTGGCCGCTGGCCTGCGCGAGGCTGGCCACGAGGTGCTGGTGGTCGCGCCCGACCGCGACCGCAGCGGTGCCAGCAATTCGCTCACGCTGGATGCGCCGATCCGGGTGGTCAAGCTGGATGACCAGACTTGGAAGGTCTACGGCACGCCCACCGACTGCGTGCACGTGGCGATCACCGGCATGCTGGAGATCGAGCCCGACATCGTCGTGTCAGGGATCAACAATACCGCCAACCTCGGCGATGACGTGATCTATTCGGGGACAGTAGCCGCCGCCATGGAAGGCCGCTTCCTGGGCCTGCCGGCGGTGGCGGTGTCGCTGGCCACGGCCGACCACAAGGGTCGGCATTACGAGACCGCGGCGCGCGCGGCGGTGGAGATCATCGCCCGGCTCAAGGCCGAGCCGCTGCCGGCCGACACCATCCTCAACGTCAACGTGCCCGACCTGCCTTGGCGCGAGGTCAAGGGCTTCCAGACCGCGCGGCTGGGCAACCGCCACCGCGCCGAGCCCTGTACGCCGCAACTGGATCCACGCGGCCGCCATTGGTGGTGGATCGGTGCTGCCGGCCCTGAACACGATGCTGGCCCGGGGACCGATTTCCAGGCGGTGCGCGACGGCCATATCGCGATCACCCCGATCCACGTCGACCTGACCCGCTACCAGGCGCTGGAACAGGTGGCGAGCTGGGTCGATGGCCTGGCCTCGACTTTGCATGCGGATCAGCAGACAGGACGAGCGGAGCAGGCATCTTGATCTCGCGCTTGCGCCTGCAGGCCGCCGACGTCGGCATGGGTATGACAAGCCAGCGCGTGCGTGACCGGCTGATTGATCGCCTGCGTGGCAGCGGCATCGACGACGAACGCGTGCTCAACGTGATCCGCACCGTGCCGCGCCACCAGTTCGTGGACGAAGCGTTCGCCATGCGCGCCTATGAGGACACCGCGCTGCCGATCGGCAACGGCCAGACCATTTCGCAGCCGTGGGTGGTGGCGCGGATGACCGCGGCGCTGCTGGAAACCGGCATGCCAAAACGCGTGCTGGAAATCGGCACCGGCTCCGGCTATCAGGCCGCGATCCTGGCCGCGCTGGGCATTGAGGTGTTCACCGTGGAGCGCATCGGCGACCTGTTGCGCAAGGCCCGAAAGCGCTTTCGCACGCTGGGCCTGCATGTGCGCAGCAAGCACGATGACGGCCGCATCGGCTGGCCCGAGGAGGCCCCGTTTGATGGCATCATCGTCACTGCCGCGGCGCCCGCGCTGGTGGACGCATTGACCGCGCAGCTGGCACCGGGTGGCACCCTGGTCGCGCCGGTCGGCAGTGCATCCGAGCAGTCGTTGCTGTGCCTGCGCAAGGACGCCGAGGGCCAGGTTGAACAACTCGAACTTGCGCCTGTGGTGTTCGTGCCGTTGCTATCGGGCCTGGTAGATCAATGAAGCTGTTCGCGCCGTTGTACGAGCGCGCGCTGGTCTGGGCACGACATCCCAGGGCGCCGGCCATGTTGACCGGATTGAGTTTCGCGGAGGCCATCGTGTTCCCGGTGATGCCGGAAGTGATGCTGGCGCCGATGTGCCTGTCGCAGCCCAAGCGCGGGTTCTGGTTCGCGGCTTTGAGCCTGGCCGGTTCGCTGGCGGGCGCGGTGATCGGCTACCTGCTGGGTCATTACGCCTATGAGCTGGTCAAGCCGCTGCTGGAGAGCCTGGGCTGGCTGGATCGGATCGAGGCCCAGGTCGCGACCCTGCGCGAGGTCACCGCGCAGTCGCCGTGGAAGGCGTTCTGGTTGCTGGTGATCGCCGGATTCACCCCGATCCCGCTGAAGATATTCACCTGGGCATCGGGCATTGTCGGGGTGCCGATGCTGCCGTTCCTGACCAGCATGCTGGTCGGCCGCGGCAAGCGCGTGTTCCTGGTCGCGATGGCGATCCGGCTTGGCGGCGAGCGCGCGGAAAATGCACTGCACAAATACATCGAGCCGATCGGCTGGTCGGCGATCGCATTGCTCGCAGCACTTGTCGGTTGGTTGCTGTTGCGGGGACATGCGGCATGATGGCGACCATGCGTTTGCAACAGACCATGCGTGCCTTGGCGCTTTCGTTTTCCGTGCTCGCCTTGCTGGCTGGCTGCGGCCACAGCAACGTGGTGCGCGAGCCGGGGAATTCACGCGGCAGCCGCATTCCCGCGGGTGAGCGCCCGATCAAGGTGTCCCAGCCCAAGTACGGCGCCACCGTGGTCGTCCAGCGTGGCCAGAACGTCTATCGCATCGCCACCGAAAATGGCCTGACGTCACTCGACCTGGCGATCTGGAACGACATCGGTCCGCCCTACACGATTTACCCGGGCCAGCGCCTGCGGCTGTATCCAGGTGGGCAGACCGGTGTTGCGGTCAGGCCGGGCGTAACCGCGCCAAGGTCATCATCGAGCGCGAGACCGCAAGCCACATCGCCCGTGGTGCAGCCCGTCGCAAGCAGCTTCGCCTGGCATTGGCCCGCGGACGGTGGCGTGGTCGAAACCTTTGCCAGTGGCGACCCGACCCGGCAGGGCGTGGATATCGCCGGCAAGTCCGGGCAGCCGGTGCGCGCCGCCGCCGATGGCGTGGTGGTTTATTCCGGGTCGGGGCTGGTGGGCTACGGTGAGTTGGTCATCGTCAAGCACAGCGAGCAGTGGCTGTCGGCCTACGGACACAACCGCGCGCGTCTGGTGAACGAAGGCCAAGCGGTCAAGGCCGGCCAGCAGATCGCGGAGATGGGCCGCAGTGGTGCGGCGCGCGACATGCTGCATTTCGAGATCCGCTACAACGGCAAGCCGGTCGATCCGCAGCAGTATTTGCCGCGGCGCTGAAGTGTGCCGTCGGTCGAGTAGCGACAGGCCGGGCTAGCCTCGCCGCTCAATCGAGTCGTCCAGGACTCAAATCGCGGCCGCGCGCCATCCTTGGCGCGCTCGAGTCCGGCCCGGCCTGTCGCTACTCGATTGAGCTTCAAGTCGCGAATACGAACCCCGCGACCACCCGCCGGCCATCGCCGGCCAGCACGCTGTAAGTACGTGCCGCGGCGGCATTGGTCATGACCTCGATGCCGATGCCGCGTTGCAGGCAGGCTGCCATCACCGCGGCGGGTGGGAATCGTTGGTTCGCACCGCTACCCAGCAACACGAGTTCCGGCTGCAGCGCGAGCAGGGCATCGAGGTCGGTTGGCGTCATCGCCACTGCATCGGTCACCGGCCAATCCTCGATCAGCGCGTTCGGCGCGATCACGAAACTGTTCCCCAGTCGCTGGTCATTGACCAACGCCGAGACGCCATCGGCGCCACGCAGGAAATACCGGTAGTCGGGGCGTTCGAGGTTCAGTTGCATGCGTCTACTCCCTCTCCCGCAGCGGCCCGAAGGGTGTGCAAGGCTGAGAGGGTTGAGGTGAGGGTGGAACCTAAATCCATCGCCACCCTCATCCGCCTTCGGCACCTTCTCCCGCCAGCGGGAGAAGGGAAAATGCATTGAATATCAGCTCCGTGGCAGCACGATATGCCGCTGCTCCGTCGAAGGCCGGTAATACACCGCCACATGGCCGATGCGCTGGACCAGGGCTGCGCCGGTGCGCGTGGCGAGTTCCTCGATCATCTGGTCGCGCAGCTCGCGATCACCGGCCACGACCTTGATCTTGATCAGCTCGTGGTGCTCCAGCGCGGCGTCCACTTCTGAGGCCAACGCGTCGGTGATGCCCTTTCCACCCACCTGCAGCATGGCCTTCAGATCGTGCGCCTGGCCGCGCAGGAAGCGGATCTGGCTATTGGTCAGGCCAGGGGTCATGCGGGCAGTCGTCATGCGGGCGATCATTGGGGCACGGGGAGGGGCGCAGGGTATCATGGCAACCCGCATTACCCGGCCTCCGGAACCCATGGCCACCCGCAGCAAGTCCAGCCAGCGCTGGCTCAAGGAACACTTTTCCGATCCCTACGTGAAGAAGGCGCAGGCTGAGGGGCTGCGTTCGCGCGCTGCTTACAAGCTGGAGGAACTGGCCGAACGCGACCAGCTGCTCAAACCGGGCATGGTGGTGGTGGACCTGGGCGCTGCGCCCGGCAGCTGGTCGCAGTGGGTGCGCCAGGAGTTGGACAAGTTGGGCGAGGGCGGCAGGGCCCAGGAACACGCTGGTCGCGTCATCGCCAGCGACATCCTGGAGATGCCGACCCTGGCCGGCGTCGACTTCCTTCATGGCGACTTCAGGGAGGATGCGGTCCTATCGGGTTTGTTGGCGATGCTGGACGGACAACCCGTCGACCTTGTCTTGTCCGACATGGCCCCCAATAAGAGTGGCATGGATGCGGTGGACCAGCCGCGCGCGATGCACCTGGCGGAACTCGCCATGGATTTCGCCGATGGCCACCTCCGCATCGGCGGCACGTTCCTGATCAAGTTGTTCCAGGGCGTGGGCTTTGACGACTACGTGCGGGAGCTGCGGCGGCGTTATACCAAGGTGGCGATCCGCAAGCCGGCGGCCTCGCGCAAGCGATCGCCGGAGGTCTTTGCTCTGGCACAGGGCAAGCTGGCGCAAATGAAATAACCCGATTTGATCGATGGATTGATAAGGACGACATGAACGATCTTGCCAAGAACTTGCTGCTGTGGGTCGTCGTCGCCGTCGTGCTGATGGTGGTGTTCCAGAGCTTCAGCCCGAAACTGGCGCCCAGCCAGGACATCATCTATTCGCAATTCGTGCAGGACGTGCAGAACGACCGCATCAGCAAGGTCGATATCTCCAGCAACGAGCGCACGATCACCTTCGAGCGCAGCGATGGCAGCAAGGGCTCCACCACCGCGCCGGTGCGCGACAAGGACCTGATCGGCGACCTCATCAATCACAAGGTCGAGATCAAGCAGGCGCCGCCGGATGGCGTCTCCTTCTGGTCGGTGGTGCTGAACTTCCTGCCGGTGATCCTGATCATCGGCTTCTGGCTGTTCATGATGCGGCAGATGCAGCAGGGCGGTGGCAAGGGCGCCATGAGCTTCGGCAAGTCTCGCGCCAAGCTGCTCAACGAGGACCAGACCAAGGTCACCTTCGCCGACGTTGCCGGTTGCGACGAGGCCAAGGAAGAAGTGTCTGAACTGGTCGAATTCCTGCGCGATCCATCCAAGTTCCAGAAGCTGGGCGGCAAAATCCCCCGCGGCGTGCTCATGGTGGGTCCGCCCGGCACCGGTAAGACCTTGCTGGCCCGGGCGATTGCCGGCGAAGCCAAGGTGCCGTTTTTCTCGATTTCCGGTTCCGACTTCGTCGAGATGTTCGTCGGCGTCGGCGCCAGCCGCGTGCGCGACATGTTCGAGCAGGCCAAGAAGCACGCGCCGTGCATCATCTTCATCGACGAGATCGATGCGGTTGGCCGCCATCGCGGCGCCGGCCTCGGCGGCGGTCATGACGAACGCGAGCAGACCCTCAACCAGTTGCTGGTCGAGATGGACGGGTTCGAGGGCGGCGAGGGCGTGATCGTGGTCGCCGCGACCAACCGTCCGGACGTGCTCGATCCCGCGTTGTTGCGCCCCGGTCGCTTCGACCGCCAGGTGGTGGTCGGCCTGCCTGACGTGCGTGGCCGCGAGCAGATCCTCAAGGTGCACATGCGCAAGGTGCCGCTGGCCGATGACGTGGTGCCGATGACCATTGCCCGTGGCACACCGGGGTTCAGCGGCGCCGACCTCGCCAACCTGGTCAACGAGGCGGCGCTGTTCGCCGCGCGAGACAACGGCAAGGAAGTGCGCATGTCGCACTTCGACAAGGCCCGCGACAAGATCATGATGGGTACCGAGAACCGCTCCATGGCGATGAGCGAGCAGGAAAAGACCCTGACCGCTTACCACGAGGCCGGCCATGCCATCGTCGGTCGCCTGGTGCCCGAGCACGACCCGGTCTACAAGGTCACGATCATTCCCCGTGGGCGCGCGCTCGGCGTGACCATGTACCTGCCCGAAGGCGACAAGTACAGCTACAACCGCACCGCGATTGAGTCGCAGCTGTGCTCGCTGTATGGCGGCCGCGTCGCCGAGGAACTGATCTTCGGCGATGACAAGGTCACCACCGGCGCCAGTAACGATATAGAACGTGCCACCAAGATGGCCCGCAACATGGTGACCAAGTGGGGCTTGTCGGAACTCGGTCCGATCACCTTCGGCGAGGAAGACGACGAGGTGTTCCTCGGCCGCTCGGTCACCCAGCACAAGAGCGTGTCGGACGACACCGCGCGCAGGATCGATGAAGTCGTGCGGTCGATCCTGGACAAGGCATTCGACCGCACCACCGAAATCCTGACCGCCAACATCGACAAGCTGCACACCATGGCCAAGTTGCTGCTGGAATACGAGACCATCGACGTGCCGATGATTGACGCCGTGATGGAAGGCCGTGATTCGCCACCGCCGATGGGCTGGAGCCCCGGTGGGCCGGCGCGCGAGGAGGCCAAGCCGATGATCATCGGCGGACCAGCCGAGCAGACCTGAGCCGCCGGTTGCCGGGACACGATGAAAAGGCCAGAGTCCGCTCTGGCCTTTTTCTTTTGCGTGACCGATATGTTCGACACCACCCGACAACTGGACTGCGCCGGCCGCATCCTGAAACTCGACCGCCCGCGGGTGATGGGCATCGTCAACGTGACGCCGGATTCGTTTTCCGATGGCGGCGCGCATTTCGACATTGAAGCGGCGGTGGCGCATGGCTTGCAACTTGCGGGCGAGGGCGCGGACGTCCTCGACATCGGTGGCGAGAGCACGCGCCCCGGCGCCGAAGACATTTCGCTGGAGGAAGAAATGCGCCGCACGATCCCGGTGATCGAACGGCTGGCGAAGGAAACCTCTTTGCCAATCAGCATCGACACCAGCAAGCCGGAGGTCATGCGCGCGGCGGTTGCTGCCGGCGCCGGAATGATCAACGACGTGTTCGCATTGCGTCGCGACGGTGCGCTGGATGCCGCGGCCGAACTCGGCGTACCGGTGGTGTTGATGCACATGCTCGGTGAACCGCGCTCGATGCAGGAGGCGCTCGCCTACGATGACGTGGTGGGCGACGTCCACCGGTTCCTGGCTGGGCGCATCTTTGCTGCGGAAATGGCCGGCATCGACAAGAAGCGGATCGTGATCGACCCGGGCTTCGGGTTCGGCAAGACTCTGCAACACAACCTGCAGTTGCTGGCGCAGCTGCAACGCTTCACGGAACTGGGCATGCCGGTGTTGGCTGGCCTGTCGCGCAAGCGCAGCATTGGCGAGCTGACAGGACGTGAAAATCCGCATGACCGGATCCATGGATCGGTTGCCGCCCACCTGATCGCTGCGCAACGGGGCGCGATGCTGATGCGCGTGCACGATGTTGCTGCGACCGTGGACGCACTGAAGGTCTGGAACGCGGTGGCCGCGGTACCGATGCCACGTGCCGACGTAAAGCTTGCGATCCGCTGGCCGGAGGAGTGAACGGCCGGTCGTGACGTCGCAAATCCCGCTCTCAAGCGCTATCTCGATTCGCGCTGAGGCGGGGACTCGGGTCACTGAGGTAAGCTCCCCGCGACATTCGCCGGAGAGCTACGCATGACTGCAAGCACGCCGCTGTTCATCACGTTCGGCATCTACCTGCTGCTGATGGTGGGCATCGGGTTCGTCGCGTGGCGTCGGACCAAGAGCTTCGATGATTACATCCTGGGTGGGCGCTCGCTGGGCGGCTACGTGACAGCGCTGTCCGCGGGCGCCTCGGACATGAGCGGCTGGTTGCTTTTGGGGCTGCCGGGCGCGATGTTTCTTGGTGGCGTGTCCGAGGCATGGATCGCGATTGGCCTGGTGATCGGTGCTTGGGCCAATTGGCGATTCGTGGCCGGGCCCCTGCGCGTCTATACCGAGCGCACCGACAATGCGCTGACCTTGCCGGATTACTTCACGACGCGCTTTTCCGAAGACGGCAAGCTGCTGCGGATCGCCTCCGCATTGGTGATCCTGGTGTTCTTCGCGATCTACGCGGCCAGCGGGATTGTGGCCGGCGCGCGCCTGTTCGAAAGCGTGTTTGGCCTGCCGTACGCGCAGGCACTGTGGTGGGGCGCCGCGGCAACCATTTTGTACACCATGGTCGGCGGTTTCCTGGCGGTGAGCTGGACCGACACCGTTCAGGCCACCTTGATGATCTTCGCGCTGATCCTGACCCCGGTGATCGTGATCATGAGCACGGGTGGGATCACCGACAGCCTGCACGTCATCGAACAACTCGACGCGACGAAGCTGGACTGGTTCAAGGGCGGCAAGCTCGGCGTTGTCGGGATCGTCTCGCTGCTTGCATGGGGGCTTGGCTATTTCGGACAACCACATATCCTGGCGCGTTTCATGGCCGCAGATTCAGTCGCGGTGATCCCGCAGGCCCGGCACATCGGCATGAGCTGGATGGTGCTGTGCCTGGCGGGTTCACTCGCGACGGGCTTCTTCGGCATCGCCTATTTCGCCGAAAACCCGGCGCTGGCCGGCGCCGTCAACGAGAACCACGAGCGCGTGTTCATCGCCCTGGCCGAAGCGCTGTTCAATCCATGGATCGCCGGCATCCTGCTGTCGGCGATCCTGGCGGCGATCATGAGCACGTTGTCCTGTCAGCTGCTGGTGTGTTCCAGCGCCTTGACCGAGGATTTATATCGAGGTTTCCTGCGCCGCGGCGCAGGCGAGCGCGAGCTGGTCTGGGTGGGCCGCAGCACGGTGCTGGCGGTGGCCCTGCTGGCGATCTTCATCGCGCGCGACCCGGACAGCCTGGTGCTTGGCCTGGTGAGCTACGCGTGGGCCGGTTTTGGTGCGGCCTTTGGCCCGGCGGTGCTGTTTTCGTTGACGTGGCAGCGCATGACCAAGACCGGCGCACTGGCCGGCATCGTAGTCGGCGCGATCACTGTGATCCTCTGGAAACAGACGGGGGGTTCGTTGTACGAAATGGTGCCTGGCGTGATCATGGCCAGCATCGCAATTGTCGTCGGCAGCCTGCTGTCGCCGACCCCCAGCCAGGCAGTGCAGGCGCGTCACCAGCAGGTGCGGCTGAGCCTGCGCGAGACCGGCTACTGAGGCCAGACGGTTAACGATGCGATGACGTCCATACTGGACACGCGGCCGCGCGTCATCGCGCTGATGGGTGCGACCGCGTCGGGCAAGAGCGCCTATGCGCTCGACCTTGCGCATAGGCTCGGTGGCGAGATCGTCAGCGTCGATTCGGCGCTGGTCTATCGCGGCCTGGACATCGGCGCGGCCAAGCCGACCCGCAACGAGCAGGCGCGGGTGCCACATCACCTGATGGACCTGCGCAATCCATGGCAGCCGTATTCGGCGGCAGAGTTCGCGGTTGATGCCACCGCCGCCATCGACGATATCCTCGCGCGCGGCAAGTTGCCGATCCTCGCCGGCGGTACCGGGTTGTACTTTCGCGCCCTGCTGGAAGGCTTGGCGCCGATGCCTGAATCCGATGCCGCGCAGCGAGCGGCCATTACCGCGGATGCCCAAGCCCGAGGTTGGGCGGCGTTGCATGCGGACTTGGCGCGCGTCGACCCCGCAGCCGCGCTGCGTATCCATGTCACCGATGCGCAGCGTATCCAGCGCGCGGTGGAGGTCTACCGGCTCAGTGGTCGTGCGATCAGCGACTGGCAAACGCAGTCCCGGCCGGCGCGGCCGGGCTGGAAGGTGTTGAAGTTGGTACTGGCGCCGCCGGACCGAAGCGTGCTGCATGCAGGCATCGAACACCGCTTCGACGCGATGCTGGCCGAGGGGTTCCTCGATGAGGTCCGTGCATTGCGTGGACGGCCGGAATTGGCGGCGCATACGGCGCCGCTGGCGTTGCCCGCGATCCGAGCGGTGGGTTACCGGCAGGCGTGGCAGTTCCTCGATGGGAGTGAGGAAAGCGATGCCGATGCCGGCACATTCCGCGAACGCGCCATCGCCGCCACCCGCCAGTTGGCCAAGCGCCAGTTCACCTGGTTGCGGAGGGAACTGGACGGGCGCTGGTTCGATCCCGTGACCCAGCGCACGCAATTGGACGCCGCGGTGGCCGGATTCCTCGGCGACATGCGCGCGTAACCGCATCGTCCTGCGTTACCATCCAGACGCGCCGCCGTACTCGGGTCGGGCGCAGGGCCGGGGGAACATCGGTGGGCAGGTTGCCCGGCGATGTCTGGCCCATCATTCGAACAACAACAAACAACAAGAACAACGCGGGGAAACCATATGTCCAAGGGACAGTCTTTGCAGGATCCGTTCCTGAATGCATTGCGTCGCGAGCGCATTCCGGTGTCGGTGTACCTGGTCAACGGCATCAAGCTGCAGGGCACCATCGAGTCGTTCGACCAATTCGTGGTGCTGCTGCGCAATACGGTCAGCCAGATGGTCTACAAGCACGCCATTTCGACCGTAGTGCCGGCGCGCAACGTGAAGATTGCCGTGCCGGGCGCGGATGCCGATGACGACGTGGACGCGGCCGACGATGAGGCGTGAGGCCATTGTTCGAGGCGCAGGGCTTCGGACAAGGCTGCGCTAGAGGCGTCGGTAGAGCCGGCGGTAGAGGCTTGGGTTCAGCGGTCGCGGCCCCATAACTGGGACGATGAGGACACATTCCCGACTGGCTGACGCCCTTGTTTGAACGCTCGCGCAAGGGCGAACACGCCCTGTTGATCCAGCCCCATGCCGGCGGACCGCCGGGCGAAGGCGTGTTCGAGGAATTCCGCGAGCTGGCGCGCTCGGCCGGCGCCACGGTCGCGGCGGAACTGACGGCCAAGATCGACCGGCCAAATCCGGCGATCCTGATCGGAACCGGCAAGCTCGAGGAAGTGAAGGCGGCGTGCGACGCCACCGGCGCCGACCTCGTGCTGGTCAACCACTCACTGAGCCCGGTCCAGGAACGCAACCTGGAACGCGCGTTGGAACGGCGCGTGGTCGACCGTACCGGGCTGATCCTGGACATCTTCTCGCAGCGTGCGCGCAGCGCCGAAGGCAAGCTGCAGGTTGAATTGGCCCAACTCAAGCACATGGCCACGCGACTGGTGCGTGGCTGGACCCACCTTGAGCGCCAGCGCGGCGGTGCGATCGGCCTGCGCGGCCCGGGTGAAACCCAGCTGGAAACCGACCGACGCCTGCTGCAGAAACGCGTGGACGTATTGCAGAAGCGGCTTGGGAAGGTGGAAGTCCAGCACACCCAGATGCGTCGCGCGCGGGTGCGCAGCGAACTGCCGCGGGTGGCGCTGGTCGGCTACACCAATGCCGGCAAGTCGACGCTGTTCAATGCGCTGACCGGCGCCGATGCGTATGCCGCCGACAAGCTTTTTGCGACGCTGGATCCGACCGTGCGCCGGATTGAACTCGCGGGCGGTGGCGTGGTGCTGGCAGATACCGTGGGTTTCGTGCGCGACCTGCCGCATGACCTGGTCGCCGCGTTCCGCTCGACCCTGAGCGAAGCGCGCGAGGCGGATTTGCTGCTGCACGTGATCGATGCCGATGATCCCTTGCGCGATCAACGCATCACCCAGGTCGACGAAGTCCTGGCTGAAATCGGTGCGGGCGAGATCCCGCAGATGATGGTGTTCAACAAGATCGACCGCATCGAAGGCGCCAGCGCGCGCATCGACCGGCGTGGCGACGAGCGCAGCGCGGTCTGGGTATCGGCGCGCGACGGCCTCGGCATGGACCTGCTGCGATCTGCGCTGGGCGAGCGCCTCGGTCTGCGCCGCTTGATCGGCGAGATCCTGTTGCCCACCGATGCCGGCAGCCTGCGCGCGCGGCTGCATGCGCTGGACGCGGTGCGCGGTGAGGATCATGACGCTGACGGCTGGCGCCTGCAGGTCGACCTGCCGGTGACTGATGCGGTGCGGCTGGCCGCGCGCGAGGACGGAGCGCCTCTGCGCAGCCTGTTGCCCGCGCCGGAAATGGAAACCGCCGGCTGACGCAAACGGTAGAATGCCCGCCTGGGCTTATCTTCAAGCATTCTCAATAGTCCCCTTACTTACCGGCCGCAGCCGCGGCACTCGATGGAGCAGGCATGGCCTGGAACAAACCCGGCGGTTCGTCCGGCAGCAACAATCGTGGTGGCACTCGCGGTCTTGGCGACCTGCTGAACCGCTTGCCCAGGTTCGGTGGCGGCGTCGGTGATGGCGGCGGCATGCTGCGCTGGCTACTGATCGGCATTGGCCTGTGGCTGGCGTTCAACTGCTTCGTGCTGGTCGCAGAGCAGCAGCGCGGTGTGGTGCTGCGCTTCGGCCAGCTGTCGCGGGTGATGCAGCCCGGCCCGCACCTGAAGTTCCCGTGGCCGGTCGAGCGCGTGTTCAAGGTCAATGCGACCACCATCAAGACATTCAACGACACCGTGCCGGTGCTGACCAGCGACGAGAACATCGTCAGCGTCGAGGTCAACGTCCAGTACCGGGTCGCCGATCCGCGCCTGTACCTGTTCGGTACCCGCGACGCCGACCAGGTCCTGCAGCAGGCGACCCTGAGCGCCGTGCGCGAACAGATCGGCCGGTCCAACCTGGACAACGTACTCAGCGCCCGCGGCCCCTTGTCGATCGCCGCCAAGCAGCGACTCGAATCCGCGTTGAAAGCCTATAAGACCGGCCTGGCCGTCACCGAACTCAACCTGCCCAACGCGCGTCCGCCGGAGGAGGTCAAGCCCGCCTTCGACGACGTCAACAGCGCGCAGCAGGACCAGCAACGGGTGACCAGCGAGGCGGAGGCCTATGCCGCCAAGATCGTGCCCGAAGCCCGCGGCCAGGCGGCGCGCGTGCGCACCGTGGCCGAGGGCTACAAGACCGCGAGTATCGCCCGCGCGACCGGTGATGCAGAGCGATTCACCCTGCTGCAGCAGCAGTATGCCGACGCGCCCGACGTGACCCGCAAGCGCCTATGGCTGGAAACGGTCGAAGAGGTCCTGTCCAAGAACCGCAAGGTCGTCGGCGGCGACGGCAAGCAGCTGATTTACGTCCCGATGAAGGGCGCCGACAGCGTTGCCGGCGGGCCGGCGATCCTGCCGCCTGAGCTCGCCTCGCCCACCGTCAGCAGCAATGGCACATCCGCCCCGTCGCCACGCAATCCGCGACCGGCGCGTGGCGAAGGAGACGGACGATGAAGTTTTCCCTGTGGATGCCGGTGCTCGCGGCGGTGGTGGTGGGCCTGCTTGGCTCGGTGTTCATCGTCAACGAGGGCCAGACCGGCCTGGTGCTCAAGCTCGGCCGCATCGTGAGCACCAACGTCGGGCCCGGCCTGCATTTCAAGGTCCCGCTGGTCGAGTCGGCGCAGGTCTTCGACACCCGCCTGCAGGTGCTCGACGCGGAGCCCGAGCGTTACCTGACGTCGGAGAAGAAGGACGTCAGCGTCGATTTTTTCGCCATCGGTGCGATCAGCGACGTGCAGGCGTTCTACCGCGCGACCGGCGGTGACGAGAGTGTCGCCGTGCAGCGCCTGACCCCGATCATCAAGGACGCCCTGCGCAACGAGATCAACTCGCGCACGTTGCAGGAAGCCGTGTCAGGCGACCGCGCCAAGATCGTCGGCGACCAGCTGGCGCTGATCAACCGCGGCGCCGCCAACCTGGGCATCAAGATTGCCGATCTGCGGATCAAGCGCATCGACTTGCCGGAGGGCGGCGAGGTGATCGGACAGGTCTACCGCCGAATGAGCGCCCAGCGCTACCAGGTGGCCAGCAAACTGCGCGCCGAGGGCGAAGAGGAAGCGCAGAAGATCCGCTCGCAAGCCGACCGCGAGCAGGCCGTGATCGCCGCCGAGGCCGAGCGCGACGCCCAGAAGCTGCGCGGCGAGGGCGATGCCACCGCCACCCGCCTGTACGCCGAAGCCGCCCAGCGCGACCCATCGTTCTATGCCTTCCATCGCAGCCTGGAGGCGTACCGCAAGGCGTTCAGCGACGGCGATGCGGTCATGGTGCTGGAGCGCAACGACCCGTTCCTGCAGTACATGCGCAGCGACAGGTAAGGCGTCGTGTCGGACCTGTGGGGCGCGCTGTGCCTGGTCGCGGTGCTGGAGGGGCTGTTCCTGTTCGCGGCGCCGGGTGCCTGGAAACGTGCTGCGGAGCAGTTGCAGCAGATGCCGGACGAGCAGTTACGCCGGGTCGGCGCGGTGGTGCTGATCCTGGGGCTGGTCTCGCTTTGGCTGGTGCGGGTCGGTTGACAGGAAATGGGGTCAGAGTGAAGTTTCCTGACTTGGCATGTGGGTAAATTCGGGTGTGTGGGCAGGAAATTCACTCTGACCCCATTTCCGCACTGGCCGTTGACGAAGGAAACCCGGATAATTTCGAAAAGCCGGGGCACGCCTCGGCTTTCGTCACGTCTGGAGTATGCAAAATGGGTCAGTCGGTCGTCGTGTTGGGTGCCCAGTGGGGCGATGAAGGCAAGGGCAAGATCGTCGACCTGCTGACGCAGGATATAGGCGCGGTCGTGCGTTTCCAGGGTGGCCACAACGCCGGCCACACCCTGGTGATCGGCGGCAAGAAGACCGTGCTGCACCTGATCCCGTCCGGGATCCTGCGCGACGACGCGCTGTGCCTGATCGGCAATGGCGTGGTGTTGCACCCGGGCGCGTTGCAGAAAGAAATCGCCGAGCTCGAGGGCAATGGCGTCGAGGTGCGTTCGCGGCTGAAGATCAGCCCGGCCACACCGATCATCATGCCGTACCACATCGTCCTGGACCAGGCGCGCGAGAAGGCCGCTGGCGGCAAGGCGATCGGAACCACTGGCCGCGGCATCGGCCCGGCCTACGAAGACAAAGTCGCCCGCCGCGGCATCCGCGTCGCTGACCTGCACTACCCGAAGGAACTAGCGGAAAAACTGCGCGCGGCGCTGGATTACCACAACTTCGTACTGACCCAATACTTCAAGGTCGATGCGGTCGATTACCAGCAGACCCTGGACGAGGCACTGGCCTTTGGCGAATACGTCGAGCCGATGAAGGCCGACGTCGCCGGCATCCTGCACGAGCTGCGCAAGCAGGGCCGCAAGGTGCTTTTCGAGGGTGCGCAGGGCTCGTTGCTGGACATCGATCACGGCACCTATCCGTACGTGACATCGTCCAACACCACGGTTGGCGGCGCGCTGGCCGGAACCGGCGTGGGCGCGGATGCGATCGACTACGTGCTCGGCATCGCCAAGGCCTACGCGACCCGCGTCGGCGGCGGCCCGTTCCCGACCGAACTCAATGATGAGGTCGGCCAGGGCATCCGTGATCGCGGCCAGGAATACGGCGCGACAACCGGTCGCCCGCGCCGTTGCGGCTGGATGGACATCGTCGCGCTCAAGCGCGCAGTGGCGATCAACGGCATCAGTGGCCTGTGCATCACCAAGCTCGACATCCTCGACGGGATGGAGAAGCTGAAGATCTGCATTGCCTACGAATACCGCGGCAAGCGCACCGAGTACGCGCCGCTGGATGCCGCTGGCTGGGAAGAGTGCACGCCGGTGTACCTGGAGTTCCCGGGTTGGGACGATTCCACTGCCGGCATCACCGAGTGGGACAAGCTGCCACC
>JBBSTP010000013.1:0-21833 GCA_038235795.1 Lysobacterales bacterium
CCGGGCCTTCGCCATTCTCGCTGGGCGCGGTCATGTGGAACGCATCGGCAGACGCGCCGAAACCGGCCAGCTCGCAGTAGATGCGTGCGCCACGGGCCTTGGCATGTTCGTATTCCTCCAGCACCAGCACGCCGGCGCCGTCGCCCATCACGAAACCATCGCGGCCGACATCCCACGGGCGCGACGCAGCCTGCGGATCGTCGTTGCGCGTGCTCATCGCCTTCATCGCGCAGAAACCGCCCATCGAGGTCGGCGAACTGCCGCGCTCGGCGCCACCGGCGACCATGACGTCGGCGTCGCCGTACTGGATCAGGCGCATCGCCACGCCGATGCTGTGGTTGGCGGTCGCGCAGGCGGACACCGCGGAAAAATTCGGCCCCTTGATGCCGGTCAGCAGGCTGACCTGACCGGGCAGCATGTTGATGATGGTGCTGGGTACGTAGAACGGGCTGATCTTGCGCACCCCGCCCTCATGCAGCTTGACCGCGGTTTCCTCGATGCCGAGGATGCCCCCGATCCCTGAACCCAGGATGGTGCCGATGCGCTCGGCGTTGGCCTCGGTCACTTCCAGGCCAGCATCGGCCATTGCCATCATGGAGGCGGCCACGCCGTAATGGATGAAGGGATCCATCTTCTTGGCATCCTTCGGCGGCACCCATTGGGTGACATCGAAGTCGCGGATCTCGCCGGCGATCCGGGTCGGATAGGTCGAGGCATCGAAACTGGTCACCGGGCCAATGCCGGAGCGACCGTTGACGATTCCGTCCCAACTGCTGGCAAGGTCGTTGCCCAGCGGCGAGAGCATGCCCATTCCAGTCACCACGACGCGTCGTTTCGACATGACGGCTCCTAAATCCGTTCCTGTTGCGGTGTCATAGAGAGAGGGTACAAACGCACGGGGCCGCATCAGCGGCCCCGGCGCGAATCCTCACGACGCGGCTCAGGCCTTGACGTGGGCCTTCACGTAGTCGATCGCCTGCTGCACGGAGGTGATCTTCTCGGCATCCTCGTCCGGGATCTCGCACTCGAACTCTTCCTCGAGCGCCATCACCAGCTCGACGGTGTCCAGCGAATCAGCGCCGAGGTCGTCGACGAACGACGCGCTGGTGGTGACATCTTCTTCCTTGACGCCCAGTTGTTCGACGACGATCTTCTTGACGCGCTCTTCGATGGTGCTCATGTTGGATTGCTCCTCCCGGGAGTCGGTTGCTTCAGGTGGGTAGTGTACGGGAAAGCCGGACGACGCAAGCCCCGGCCCGCCACGCGTTGATTGGATCGCTACGGCATGTACATGCCGCCGTTGACGTGCAGGGTTTCGCCAGTGATGTAGGTCGCCGAGGGCCCCGCCAGGAAGGCGACGGCGCGGGCGATGTCGGCAGGCTCGCCGAGGCGGCCCAGCGCGATCTGCGCGAGCATCGCTTCGCGCGCCTGGTCGGGCAGGTCGGCCGTCATGTCGGTAGCGATAAAGCCGGGCGCCACGACATTCACGGTAATCCCGCGCGACCCGATCTCCTTGGCCAGCGACTTGCTGAACGCGATGATCCCGGCCTTGGCCGCCGCGTAATTGGCCTGGCCGGCATTGCCGGTCACCCCGATCACCGAGGCGATGTTGACGATGCGGCCCTTGCGCGCCTTCATCATGCCGCGCAACACCGCCTTGGAGCTGCGGTAGACGCTGGTCAGGTTGGTGTCCAGCACCGCCTGCCAGTCTTCGTCCTTCATCCGTAACAGCAGGTTGTCGCGGGTGATGCCGGCGTTGTTGACCAGGATGGAAATGCTGCCGAATTCGGTAGAGACCGCTTCGATCAGGGCCTCGATCACGCCCGACTCGTTGACCTGCAAGCGGCGGCCGTGGCCACCACTCGCGGCCAGGTGCTCACCGATGGCCAGCGCGCCGGCATCAGTGGTCGCGGTGCCGATGACGGTTGCGCCATGCGCGGCCAGTTCATCCGCGATCGCTGCGCCAATGCCGCGCGATGCGCCGGTGACCAGGGCGACTTCCCCTCGCAAAGAAGCGCCTTGCGAAGACGCCCCTTTCAAAGACGCGCCCTGCAAGTCTTGCTCGCTCAAAGCTTGCTCGCTCATGCCTTCCATTCCCCGAGTGCAGCCTCGAAGTCGCCCACTATGCCCAGTGCGCGCGCCTCCAGTGATTTGTCGATGCGCTTGGCCAACCCGGCCAGCACCTTGCCCGGCCCGCATTCCCCGATCCTGATCGCGCCGCGCGCGGCCAGCGCCTGCATGCTGCCAGTCCATTGCACCGGCAGGTACAGCTGGCGCACCAACGCCTCGCAAATAGCATCGGTGCTGTCATGGATGCTGGCGTCAACGTTTTGTACCACCGGCAATACTGGCAGCGTCCACGCCACTGAGAGCATCGTCTCGGCGAGTCGATTGGCGGCATCGCGCATCAGCGGCGTATGCGACGGGACGCTGACCGCCAACTTCACGGTCTTGCGCACGCCGCGCTCAGCGAGCTGGACCAGCGCCGCATCCACCGCCGCGACATGGCCGCCGATCACGATCTGTCCCGGCGAGTTGAAATTGGCAGGGACCACGACCTCGGTGCCGGAAACCGCTTCGCACACCTCTTGCACCAGTGCGTCATCGGCGCCGAGTACGGCAGCCATCGCGCCGGTGCCGGCAGGTGCGGCGTCCTGCATCAATTGCCCGCGGATACGCACCAGATGCGCGGCGTCTCGCAGCGAGATTGCCTGGGCCGCCACCAGCGCGGTGTATTCGCCGAGGCTGTGGCCCGCAAGCACCGATGGATGGGCGCCGCCTTGCTCGGCCCAAAGCCGCCACACCGCGACACCCGCGGCGAGTAGCGCCGGCTGGGTAAATTCGGTGCGATTGAGCATTGCTTCCGGGCCCGCCTGCGAGAGCGTCCACAGATCGGCGCCGGCGCCCTCGGAGGCTTCCTCGAAGGTCGCGCGCACGCCGGGATGCAGCGCCGCCAGTCCAGCGAGCATGCCGACCGACTGCGAACCCTGGCCGGGAAAAACGAAAGCGAGCGATGGCGAAGCGTTGGAATCAGTCACGCGTAACGACGACCCGTAATGCGGATGGGCATGATACGAGCAATTGCTCTAGTGCGTCTGTACCGGCGCGTATGTGGACCGTTTACCGCACCCGTTGATTCGGCACCCGTGGGCGTTGGGATTCAATAGCGCAGCAACGCCGAGCCCCAGGTGAAGCCGCCACCGAAGGCTTCCAGCAACACCAGCTGGCCACGCTGGATGCGGCCGGAACGCACCGCCTCGTCCAGGGCCAGTGGCACCGAACCGGAGGACGTGTTGCCATGCCGGTCGACCGTCACGATGACACGGTCCATCGGCATCGCCAGTCGCTTGGCGGTCGCCTCGATGATGCGCAGGTTGGCCTGGTGCGGGACCAGCCAATCAAGTTCCTCGCGCGAAAGGGCATTGGCCCGCAGCGCCTCGTCGACCACGCTGTCGAGCGCCTTGACCGCGTGCTTGAACACTTCGTTGCCGGTCATCAGCACGCGTACGCCGGCGTTGTGTTCGTCCAGCTTGAAGCCGGCCGATACGCCCACCGGGTTCCACAACAGTTCCTTCTTGCTGCCGTCGGCATGAATATGGGTGCTGAGGATGCCGGTTTCGGTATCGGCCTTGAGCACCACCGCGCCGGCGCCATCCCCGAACACCACGCACGTCCCGCGATCGGTCCAGTCAAGCATGCGGGTAAGGGTCTCAGCGCCGACGACCAGCGCGGTCTTCGCGGCGCCCGACTGGATGAACTTGTCGGCAACGGTCAATGCATAGATAAAGCCCGAACACGCGGCGTTGACATCAAACGCCGGACAACCCGACACGCCCAGTTTGTGCTGCAGGATGCAGGCGGTGGACGGGAAGATCAGGTCAGGGGTGGTGGTGCCGACGATGATCAGGTCGATCTCGGACGCGTCCACGCCGGCCGCTTCCAGCGCGCGCCGCGAGGCATGCAGGGCAAGATCGCTGGTAAGTTCACCCTCGGCCGCCACGTGGCGTTCGCGAATCCCGGTGCGGGCAGTGATCCACTCGTCGCTGGTATCCACGAGCGCGGCCAGGTCGCTGTTGGTCAACACCTTTTCCGGCAGATAACTGCCGGTGCCGGCGATACGGGCATGGATGCGTGGACCTTCAAGCTGGCTCATTCGGACCTCCTGACGACACTGGCATCGTAACCGCGTGCCGGACGTGGCGCACAACCCTCTTGCGCGCATCCTGACAAGCGCACAGGGGCCCAACGCTATGTGTCAGGCGCACAAATACACACGGCCGTGCGTTGGCGCACGGCCGGATGTTGCTCAAGCAACAATCATGCGATCCGATGGTTCGCAAGGCCTTGCGGCCCGGGTCACTCTTCGTCGGCAACCTTGACCTTGGGCGCGATGACCTGCTTGCCGCGGTAATAGCCATCGGCCGTCACGTGGTGGCGCACATGGATCTCACCGCTGGTCGGATCAGTGGACAGCTGCTTGGGGCACAGGGCATCGTGGGCGCGACGCATGCCACGGCGGGAGGGGGAAACGCGAGACTTCTGGACGGCCATCTTGCAACTCCAAAAACTTGTGAAAACACTTGTAAAAAACGGAACCCAAACGGTGCGGCAGCGCCGCGACGATTTCCTGAGATGGGTCGTTCATTCAATCAGATAAATCGGTGGATCGTTACTTCAGATCTTCTTCTTCAACCCCGCCAACGCCGCGAAAGGATTGGCTTCCGCGGTCTCCTCGACGGTGGGCGCGAACTCGCGCTCGACCGCATTGGCATCCGGCGCCACCGCAACCACCGGCAACGCCAATATCAGCTCATCCTCCACCAACTCCGCCGGTCGCAGCATCGCGTCGGCACCCACCAGCAGCGCCTCGTACTCCTCCGGCAACGCCGCTTCGTCGGCTTCATCACGGATCAGCCCGAGCCGTTGCGAGAATTGCACGGGCAGCAGGAAGCGCTTCAGGCTGCTCTGGCATTCCAGTGGCAGTTCGGCCTCGATCCCGAGTTCCACGAATGGCACCCGAAACTCGTCGGTTCCGAACGCGAGCCGATAACGGACTTCGCCTTCGGCATCAAACAGGCTGCTGCGTAGCCGGGTCATCGCCGCAAGCGGAATCCGACCTTCGAATTCACGCTGCGCCGCGACCATGCGCCAAGCATCCAGCACATCAGGCACGGTGTGGGACATAAGCCGGAGAATGTTACGGGACTTGCCTTTGCCCGTCAAACCACCCGGAAGGTCGACATCGGGAAGCCGGGTCAGGTTTGCCCCGGTCTTCACGCTATCGCAGACTGGCGGCATGACTGCCATCCTGCCATTGATCTTCGCCACGCTGGCGGCCGCCCTCTGTTACCAGATCTGGCGCCTGCGCCGTGGTAGCGGAATCCGCGAACGCGCCATCCGGGAATTGCTGGATGCGGCCGACGCGCTTGAAACCCGGTTGCGCGCCGCGCGCGAGGAAATCGAGGCGATTGCCGGCGACCAGACCGACCCGGTGCGCGGGGCGATGCAGGAAATCCTGCGCCAGCGCCTGTGGCTGCAGGAACATGCCGGGGACGCCAGCCTGGAGCACATGCAGGCGGTGCGCGACTCGCTGGAGGCCGCCCGCGCCAAGCTCGAGGGCCAGCTGCAGCGGGTCGACCGGGCCCGGCTGGGCGACGCCTGAACCATGCCGCGCCTGATCCTGGCCTCCACCTCGTATTATCGCCGCGAATTACTGGGCCGCTTGCGGCTGGCCTTTGATGTCACCCGCCCGGACGTCGACGAATCCGCGCTGCCCGGCGACCATCCGCGCGACCTGGCGGTCCGGCTTGCACACGCCAAGGCGCATGCGGTCGCGATCCAGCAGGCCGGCGACGCCTGGGTGCTGGGCTCGGACCAGGTCGCGGACCTCGAAGGCAGGCCGCTTGGCAAGCCGGGAGGTCGCGACGCGGCGATTACCCAGTTGCAGGCGATGCGCGGCCGCTGCGTGCGCTTCCACACCGCGCTGTGCCTGGTCCATGAAGATGGACGCCAGTTCGCCGCACTTGACCTCACCGAGGTGCATTTCCGTGCGCTGGACGAGACTGAGATCGCCCGCTATGTCGATGCCGAGCAACCGTTCGATTGCGCCGGCAGCTTCAAGTCCGAAGGCCTCGGCATCACCCTGTTCGAGCGCATCGACAACCAGGATCCGACCGCATTGATCGGCCTGCCATTGATCGCGACCTGCCGGTTGCTGCGCCTGGCGGGCTTCGCCCTGCCCTGACGGCGCCTGCCCTGACATCGATGCGCGTCAGCGCACCGTGATCGGCTGTTCCGACCAGTCCTCGATGCTGCCGTCCGCGCCGTGCAGGCGCAGCCCCAGCCAATGCACCCCCGGCGCAACGCCGGCCACACGCGCATGGAAACCCACCCGTGGCTGGTTGGGATCGCTGCTGATCTTCCAGAAACCAGCCACATCGGGCTTGGCTGCACCGTAACTGGCTGACGCCGCCACATGGCCATCCAGCAACACCTCGACTTCACGCAGGCCAACGCCGTCCTTGAACGCCCACCCGGTGACATCGAACGAGGATCCGACTCGAGCCGACGGTCCGGGGGCATCGAGGAATGCCAGCGCTGGTGTGGTGCATGCACCGAGCGCCCGTTGCGGGGGTAATGCGAACAGCAGGAAACGCTGGCGCCCATGGTCGATGTTCAGGACCTCCGGCGCAGGCAATGGCCCGACCTGTTCGCACAGGCGATGGTAGTAGCCAAGCAGGTCGGCGAACGCGACGTCATTTGCGGTGATCACCAACAATATCGGCTTGCCATCGGCGACATCCTGGTCACGCAGAAGCCGCCACAACGCCAGTTGTGGTGTGCGGCCATGCCAGGCGTTTAGCGGATGCTCGAGCACCGCGATATCGGCATCGCCAAGCGCGAATCCCAGTTCTGCGCCAAGCTTGAAATCGCCGGCCAGCACGCGGGTGCCTGACGGCATCGACGCCAGCCTGTCGCGTACCACGTCCGGCAAGACGTCCCAGCCCGCGAAGTTGCCCGGATGGAAATTTTGCGAGGCCGTGCGCGCGCGCCACGCCGGCACCGAGGCGATCACGTAGAAGCCCAGCACCGCGGCCAGGCCCAGCCCGGTGGTCACCCAGGTCGCGATGCGCAAGCCACGCGGCCAGCGTGCAAGCAGCGCCGGCAGCAACGGCAGCAGCGCGATGTAACCCGGCAACGGCCAGTGGAAGCTGACCCGCTCGCGATCAGCGAAAAAGCCCAGGACCAGGAAGCCAAGCACGATTATCGAACCACACAACGCCAGGTAGCGCGCCGCATCCTTGTTGCGCGCTGGCCATGATCGCCACGCCGCGACTGCCATCGCGACCAGCAACAAGGGTGTGGCCAGCACCAGTTGCATGCGCCCAAGCCGGATCCCCTCGCTGCTGAAACGCCAGGGATGCCGGTCCAGCAGCTGGAACTGCAGGCCAGCATCGGCGTGCTGCAGGTTCCACAGCAGCAGGGGAAGCCAAGCCAGCGCGCCGATTGCAACCGCCAGCCACGGCAGCGGGCTGCGTATAGCGCGGCGACCTGCGGGCAGGATCAGCATCGCAATCAGGCCCACGCCAATTACCGCCGCGAACCGGTAATGGCACAGGCCGCCTATCACCAGGCCGCCGGCGAGTTCGGCGGCAGCCAGCGCATCGACTCGGCGCAACAACCGCAAACTGGCGTCCAGGCACAGCAGCGTGGCCAGCAACAAAGGCACGTCCGGCAGTGCCAGCAACCCCATACTGCCCGCCAGCGGCAACAGCAAGGACAGGCTGCCGGCCTGCCAACCGCTTCGCATGTCGAATTCACGCGCGGTCATGCGCACCATCAACCACGGGATCAATGCGCCGATGAGCAGGAATGGGAGGCGCAGCGCCAGCGGGCTATCGCCGCCCAAGCCAGTTCCCAGCCGAGCCAGCCAGGCGGTCAGGCCCGGCAGGTCGGAATAGGCCCAGGCCAGGTGCTGGCCTTCTTGCCAGTAAAACGCCTCATCCACGAACACCGGCAGGTGGATCGCCAGCGCGACCTTGATCACGCAAACAGCCAGCCACAGGCCGACAAACCAGCGTCGCGCGCATCCAATGCCTGGCTCGTTACGTACCAATGGGCAACCCCGCTACACTCGTGGCAACACGAACCGAGGCGTCCTTGCCCAGACACGACATGACAGCATCCCCGGTGATCGACGCGATCCTACCCGAAGCCCTGCGCGGCGCACTGCGCGACGCCCAAGCACAGGTCAACACGCTGGTACTGGGCAAACCGCAGCAGGTGCGGCTGGCCTTCGTCGCCCTGCTTGCCGATGGCCACCTGCTGATCGAAGATCTCCCCGGGTTGGGCAAGACCACGCTGGCGCATGCGATGGCGGCGACCATGGGCCTGGGGTTCCAGCGCGTGCAGTTCACCTCCGACCTGCTGCCCGCGGACATCCTTGGCGTGTCGGTGTACGACGCGCAGTCGCGACGCTTCGAGTTCCACCCCGGCCCGGTGTTCACCCATGTGTTGCTGGCCGACGAGATCAACCGCGCACCACCGCGCACGCAGAGCGCCTTGCTGGAAGCAATGGCCGAACGCCAGGTCAGCATCGACGGACAGACCCGGCCGCTGCCGGATCCATTCCTGGTGATCGCGACCCAGAACCCGGTGGATCTCGCCGGCACCTATCCATTACCGGATTCGCAGTTGGATCGCTTCCTGCTGCGCCTCGCCCTGGGCTATCCCGATGAACATGCCGAGCGCGCGCTGCTGTCTGGCGCCGACCGCCGCGACCTGATCGCGCAGGCGGCGCCGTTGCTGGACATCGAACAGGTGATCGCGCTGCGTCGTGCAGTGCATGGCGTGCATGCCAGCGATGCGCTGATCAGCTACGTGCAGGCATTGGTCGGTCGCAGCCGCACATATCCGGGCGTCCGTGTCGGCCTCTCGCCACGCGCGGGGTTGGCCCTGTTGCGCGCCGCACGCGCGCATGCGGTGTTGCTGGGACGTGGCCACGCAATCCCTGAGGACGTGCAGGCGCTGTTCGCCGCAGTCGCCGAACACCGCCTGGTCGGCGAAGCGGATAGCTCCGCGGCAAATTTGGCGAAAGCAATCCTGCACGCCGTTCCGGTGGACTAGTGTTCGCTGCGCCGCGCAGCCCGATCCGGGCCAAGGTCCAGGCCAACCTGCGGGCCAGGGTCCGGGCATGGATGCGACCACGGCAAGCGGAAACCCTGCCGGCCCGATTGACCAGGCATCGTATTTACGTGTTGCCGACCGCCAGCGGGCTGTTTTTCGGCCTGTTGCTTGGCACCATGATCCTGGGCGCGCTCAACTTCAACAACAACCCGGCACTGCTGCTGGCGTTCCTGCTGGCCGGCGCGGCGCAGGCGAGCCTGTTCGGCGGGCACATGCAGCTGTCTGGGGTGGTGGTCTCCACGGTTGCCGCCGACCCTGCCCCGGCTGGTGAGCCCCTGCGCCTGCGGATTGCGCTGGGCGCGGTTGACCAGCGCATGCGACGCGGCCTGCGCGTGGCCAATGGCGATGCGTTCGCGCATGCCAGCTTCGACAGCCATGGCGGAAGCGTGGAGCTGGCGGTGCCGACTGAACATCGCGGCTGGCTGGCGCTGCCGCGGATCGAGTTGAGCACGGTGCAGCCACTGGGGTTGGCGCGTGCATGGGCATACGTGTGGCCAAAGGAATCGCTGCTGGTGTATCCGGCCCCGGAAACCCAGTCACCGCCGCTGCCGGCACCGGCTGGCGAGCAGGGCCGCGCGCAGGTGATCCGCGCCGGAGACGACATCCATCAGTTGCGCGGCTACCGCGCCGGGGATGCACGCCGCAGCGTTGCCTGGAAGGCCTCGGCGCGCCGCGACAGCCTGCTCGTGCGCGAGTACGAGCAGCACCGCAGCGACCAGCTGATCCTGGACTGGCCGCTGACTGCAGGCATCCCGTACGAACAACGCATCCGGCGGCTGGCCCGCTGGATCGACGATGCCGAACGCGAGGGACGCCGCTACGCGCTGGCCCTGCCCGGGCAACCGTTGATCCCGATGGGGCTGGGGCCCCTGCATCGGCATCATTGCCTGCGTGCGCTGGCCTTGCTGCCTGGCGAGGCCGCGCATGACTGAGCACAAGCCGCCGCGCTCACCACTGATGGAACCTCGCAGCCGCCATCTGGTCCTGCTCGCCTCGGCGGTATGCCTGCTGCCATTGCTGCTGCAGTTGCCGACCTCGCTGGGCGTCGGCTTCGGGATTTCCGCGCTGCTGATTTCGGCGGCGTCATGGCGGCGCCCGCTACCCGCTGTGCTGCGTCTGGTGCTGGGCGCTGGGGCCATTGTTTCGGTCGCCGCGGTCGCCCCCGGGATCGGCCGCGACAGCGCGTGCGCGGTGCTGGCAGCGATGCTGGCGCTCAAGCCTGCCGAGACCTTCAGCCTGCGCGACGGCCGCAGCCTGGTTGGCTTCGCGCTGTTCGCGCCATTCGCGACCTTCCTGCTCGACCAGGGCCCGCTGAGCCTGGGATTGGCGCTGGCCGCGGTGGTGTTGTCGCTGCTGGCGCTGCAGCAACTGGCCCAGGACCAGGCCGGCGTGCAGCCTTCGCCAGTCGCGCGCTGGTGGTCGCCTTCAACCGGTGTATTGCGTCTGATCGCATTGGGCCTGCCATTGGCGCTGGCCGCGTTCTGGCTGTTCCCGCGCCTGCCATCAGCCCTGTGGGGCTTGCCTGATCGGGTCATCGCCCGCCCTGGCCTGGGCGACACAATGACACCGGGCGGGTGGCTGGACCTGATGACCGACGACACCCCCGCCGCGCGCGTGCAGTTCTTCGGCCCGATTCCGAAACCCGAGCAGATGTACTGGCGAGGGCCGGTACTGTGGGACTTCGATGGCCGCACCTGGAGCCAGGCCAAGTGGCTGCGGCGGGTGCCGAAAGCGGACATGCGCCCCGGACCGGTGCGCTGGGACTATCAGATCGAACTGGAACCCACCGATCGCTCGCAGCTGATCGCGCTGGACCTACCAACCCAGGTGCCCGACGGCGCCGATGTCAGCGTCGATTTCAGCGTGTATGCACGCGATCCACTCAACAACGTCAGCCGCTGGCGGATGCAGTCGGCGCTGCCGATTGCGGCCGAACCAAAGCTCCCGATCATGTTGCGCCAGCGCGCCCTTGAGCTGCCCGAAGGCTTCAACCCGCGCAGCGTGGCGCTGGGCCGGCAGTGGCGGCGCGAGGCCGGCAGCGACCCCCAAGGCCATGCCGATGCCGCCATCGGCAACCGCGCGCTGGCATGGATCACCCGCGACTTCGCCTACACCCTGGACGTGCCGCTGGCCGGCCGCAACGAGGTCGACGACTTCCTGTTCAATCGCAAGGAAGGCTATTGCGAGCACTTCAGTTCCTCCTTTGTGGTGCTGATGCGCGCCGCCGGCATCCCGGCGCGGGTGGTAACCGGCTATGCCGGTGGCTATCGCAACCCGCTGGGTGACTACTGGCTGGTGTTGCGCTCCGATGCGCACGCCTGGGCGGAAATCTGGTTGCCCGATCGCGGCTGGGTTCGAGTGGATCCGACCGCTGCGGTGGCGCCGGAACGCATCTACGACACGATCGCGGATCGCCAGCCGGGGCGCATCGGCGCGTTCGACGGCCTGGTGCCGATGTTCAACGCCAGCGACTGGATGCGCCGAGGCTGGAACGACTTCGTGCTGGGCTTCGATGCACAACGCCAGCAACGCATGCTCAGTCCGTTGGGCCTGGATCATCTGGGCATGCGCAGCCTGGTACTGCTGTTCACGGTGATTGCCGGCCTGGCTTTGGCATGGATGGCGTGGCTGATCGCCCGCGGCGAGCGCGAACGCGACCCGCTGTTGCGCGCGTGGCGGAAACTGGGGGGGCGTTATGCGCGGATCGATCGCGGGCGCCTCGTCCATGAACCGGCGCAAACCTGGGCTGAACGCGCCGGCGCCGAGGTGCCCAAGTCCGGCGAACACCTGCGCTCGCTCAGCCAGCGTTTCTCCAATGCGCGCTACGCTGGGCCCGGTGCGAGCGACACTGACGACGTACGCGCACTGTTACGGGACATGGACGCGCATCGACCATGACACCGCGTTGACCCCTCAATGTGATCCTGACCCAACCGCCGTATCGCCCACACCCAGTCCACTTCTCCGGGAACCGCCATGAAACTCCGAGCCATCACGCTTTGCGTCGCCTCTGCCCTGCTGACCGCGTGCGCGACGCAGCCCACGCCGCTGCAGGGCCAGTTCCAGGCACTGACCCCGCATCAAGCCGTGAGCGGCAACCATGTCGGCGCCGTCGTGCGCTGGGGCGGACGCATCATCCGCACCGAGCCGCGTCCTGACCGCACCTGCTTCGAGGTCATCTCGACACGGCTCACCTCGGACGGTCGCCCCTATTGGGCCAGCGACGATACCTGGGGGCGCTTCATCGCCTGCCGCACCGGTTTCTATGATCCGGCCTTGTTCGAAGCCAATCGCGAGGTCACGTTCACCGGTCGCATCGAAGGTTACGAGGACCGCATGGTGGAGGGGTTCACCTACAAGTTCCCTCGCGTCAACGCCGACGTGGTTTACCTTTGGCCGAAGCGCGAACGGGTCAATGTCATAGCGCAACCCGCATGGCGGTTCGGCTGGGGATGGGGCTGGTAAGCAGCGCACCCTCGCAGTCCAAGGCGCCCGGCTTGCCGGGCGTCTTCATTTGGCGGTCCCGAACCGCCCTAATGGCGCACCCGCCAACAGGTGCAGGTGGATCTGGAATACGGTTTGCCCGCCATCAGCGTTGCAGTTCATGACGATGCGATAGCCATCCTTGGCGAAGCCCTGCTCGTTGGCGTAGCGGGCGGCCGCGATGGCCAGCCGACCGATCACGATGGCCTGGTCTTCCGGCACGTCGTTGAGGGTGGCGAAATCCTGTTTCGGCACGAACAGCACATGCACCGGCGCTTGCGGCCCGATGTCGCTGAACGCGAACAGATGTTCGTCCTCGTAGAGGATGTCGGCCGGGATCTCCCGTTGCATGATCCGGTGGAAAATCGTCTCGCTCATCGTGTCCGCTCCTTGGCCTGCTCGTTGGCATACTCATCGCGAATCTCGCTGCGGCTGCCGAACGCATGCGACAGCGTGCCGCGATCCACGTATTCCAGTTCGCCGCCCAGCGGCACGCCGTGTGCGAGCCGGCTTGGCTGCACGCCCTGCGAGCGTGCCAGTTGCGCGAGGTAATGCGCAGTCGCCTCGCCCTCCACGGTCGGATTGGTGGCCACGATCATTTCACGCACCTCGCCCTCGCCCAGCCGCTGCACCAACTGGTCCAGCCCGAGTTCGCGCGGGCCGATGCCATCCAGCGGGCTGAGCCGCCCCTGCAAGACGAAATAGTGGCCACGGAAACCCGTGGCCTCTTCGATCGCCAGCCGATCCGCCGGCGACTCGACCACGCACAACAGATGTGCATCACGGGAGCCACTGGCGCAGGTCGGACAGGTCTCGGTTTCGCTGAAATCGCGACATCGGCGGCAATGGCCAATGCGTTGCATCGCCTCTTGCAACGCCGCAGATAGCCGCACCCCACCTTCGCGCTGGCGTTCCAGCAAGTGGTAGGCCATGCGCTGCGCCGATTTCTGGCCAACACCGGGCAGCACGCGCAGCGCGTCGATCAGTTGTTCAAGCAGCGATATCGTCATGCGATCGAAACTACTGCGCTAGAACGGCAGCTTCATGCCAGGCGGCAACTGCATGCCGGACGTAGCCGCGGCCATCCTGGACTGCGACTCTGCGTGGATCTTGTTGACGGCATCGTTGAATGCCGCGGCTATCAGGTCCTCGGCCATCTCCGGGTCGGTCAGCGCGGATGGATCGATGCGCACTTTGCGGCAGTCCATGCGCCCGCCAATGGTCACGCTGACCATGCCGCCACCGGCACTGCCGGTGGCTTCCAGGGCTGCGACTTCGTCCTGCGCACGCTGCACGTTTTCCTGCATCTGCTGCGCTTGCTGCATGAGTTGAGCAATATTTCCACGCATGGCACTACCTCGGCTTTGGTCGTTATGCAACAGATGGCGGCGAAGCGCGAAGGTTCAACCATCACCAAGCGGGCGCACCGAATCCGGCACGATCTGCGCGCCGTGGACCTTCACCAAGCGCTGGATGTCGGGATCGGCGGCAAAACCCTGTTCGGCGCCACTTTGCTTGTGGTCGCGTTCGCGCGCATTGCGGACCCGCAGGGTATCGCCGCGGGCCTTCCCCGTATCAAAACGCAATTGCACAGGTCCACCAAGCATCGTTGACACCGCGTCACCCAGTTGCAGCACCAGGCTGGGCGACTTCAGGTGTTCCTCGCCGGATGGCAACGAGAGCTGCAGGACGCCATCGACATGCGAGACGAATGCGGCAGCCTCTGCCAGCAACCGCACCGGGCCGCGCACATCGCTGCGCGCGACCAGCTCCAGCCAATGTTCGGTATCGGTCACCAACAAGCGCGTTACCGCTGGCTTGGTAACTACGTCTGGCGCCACCGCCGGTGCCGGCGTTTCGCGCGGTGCTTCCAGGACGGGTGCGCGCTCAATGGCCTGGACATGCTTGGCCGGTTCGATCAACGCAGCACGCGCCTGCTGCGCGGCCTCGCTCGACGATCCGCGGCGCGCTGGCAACACAGCCTCTGCAACCGACGAGGACGATTGCGAAGCAGACGCCTGCATGGCGTTTTCCGTCGGCCGGAACGCCAGCATGCGCAGCAGGCTCATCTCGAATCCTGAACGCGGGCTCGGCGCATGGCCGAGATCGCGACGGCCGTTCAGCGTCATCTGGTACCAAAGCTGTACGAGCTCGGGTCGCAATTGCCCGGCCAGTCCAGGCACGTCGATGAGGTCACTTGCGATTTCGACGTCGGGAACCAGTTGCTTGACCTGGATACGATGCAGCGCATCACCCAGCACATCCAGCACGCTGCCCCAGTCGGGGGAAAATTCTGCCAGCTCGGCGGTTTCGGCCAGCAAGCGCGCGCCATCGCCATCTGCCAATGCGGACAGTAGCGCCTGCACCCGGCTGCGATCCACCGTGCCGAGCATTGTGGCGACTGTCGCGCTGTCCAAACGCCCGACCGCGCCGCCCGTACCGCAATACGCGATTGCCTGGTCGAGCAGTGACAGGCCATCGCGCAAGCTGCCATCGGCGGCAATCGCCATCTGCCGGAGCGCCTCGTCATCGGCCTCGATGTCTTCGGCAATGAGGATCTTCGCGATCTGGCCGTGGATCTGTTCGACATCCAGCCGCTTCAGGTTGAACTGCAGGCAGCGCGACAACACGGTGACGAGGAGCTTTTCCGGATCGGTGGTGGCGAACAGGAACTTGACGTGCTCCGGCGGCTCTTCCAGTGTCTTCAGCAGCGCATTGAACGCCTGCTTGGACAGCATGTGCACTTCGTCGATCAGATAGACCTTGTAGCGGCCGCGCGACGGCATGTACTGCGCGTTCTCGATCAGCTCGCGCACGTTGTCGACGCCGGTGTTGGACGCGGCGTCGATCTCCAGCAGGTCGATGTAGCGGCCGGCGTCGATTGCCAGGCAGGTCTCGCATTCGCCACACGGATCCGCGCCACTGCCGCGTTCGCAGTTCAGCGACTTGGCGAAAATGCGCGCGATGGTGGTCTTGCCCACACCCCGCGTGCCGGTGAACAGGAATGCGTGATGGACCCGGCCGGTCTCCAGTGCGTTGGTCAGCGCACGCACGACGTGTTCCTGCCCGACCAGTTCGGCGAAACGCTTGGGGCGCCACTTGCGGGCGAGCACGAGATAGGACATGCCCCATTCTGCCATGTGCAGCCGCGCCGCTTCATGGCTCTATGCACTTAGAGGAGACGCAAGCGTTGGTTTTCCTGCCCCCGTGGCAAGGGGCGGCTCGAAGCGCCGACGCTTTGGACCTCATGCTCTGGCTTTTCATGCCCCCTTGAGTCAAGGGGGCGGCTCGCGCAGCGAGCGGGGGTTGTGGAAGTAAAGGCCCATGAATGGCGATGGCCCCGCCAACTGACCTCGGCGCCCGCGTCAATCGATACCGTTGCTGCCTTCCGGCCCTGGCGGAGTTTTCGATCTAGCGTCGCGAGGGGCCGACGGGGCCACCATAGGAACGAGCTGGTGCGTGGAGAAATGGCGGAGAGAGGGGGATTCGAACCCCCGAAGCGCGGTTTAGACGCTTACACACTTTCCAGGCGTGCTCCTTCAACCGCTCGGACACCTCTCCGCTGGAACCCGAACAGCGCGTCGCCGCGTCATTCCGGGCCGCGCAGTTTACCGGTTGGCCCCGCGACTCACAAGGAACGCATTCAAGCCCGCGGATGCAGCCAGCCCGCGTCACCCTCGGTATAGCGCTCGTGCTTCCAAATTGGCACCCGCGCCTTGACCTCGTCGATGATCCAGCGACAGGCGGCGAACGCGGCATCGCGATGCGCCGCCGACACCCCAACCCAGACTGCGAGGTCGCCGATTGCAAGGTCGCCGATGCGATGCACGCAAGCCGCATCGGTGATCGCGAAGCGTTGCAGGGCCTCGGCCATGACCGCCTCGCCTTCGCGATGGGCAAGCTCGGCGTACGCCTCATAGCGCAGGCCAAGCACCGCGCGGCCGTCGTTGTGGTCGCGCACCCAGCCCTCGAAGCTGGCGCAGGCACCGGCGCGTGGATGGTGCAGGCCTGCTTGCAGGGACGCACTCTCGAACGGCTCGGCAGTCAGGGAAAAGCGGACCACTGTCAGCCGCCTGAGACCGGCGGAATGAAGGCCACCGTGCTGTTTCCGCGCAGGGGCGCATGCCACTCCACGAACGCGCCGTCAACCGCGACCCGCAACTGCCGCTGCGCGAATGTGAATCCATGCCGGGTCTGGAGCTGCGCGTACAACCCAGCCAGGTCGAACGCATCACAGTCGATACGCTCTGACTCCACCCCGGTAGCGTCGCGCAGGCTGGCAAAATACAGCACCACGACCTCGCTCACGCCAGCGTTCCCACGTCGCGCTTGCCACCGCGTTTGCCAAGCAGCTTAGCCGGGCCAATCATGATGGCGTGCGACAACGCCTTGCACATGTCGTAAACGGTGAGCGCAGCGACGGTGGCGCCGGTCAGCGCTTCCATCTCCACGCCAGTGCGATGCGTGGTCGTGACCGTACATCCGATCCGCAGGGTGCGCGCATCGTGCCAGTCGATGACCAGGCCGCACCCGTCGATCGGAAGTGGATGGCAAAAGGGAATCAGTTCATGGGTGCGCTTGACCGCCATGGTCCCGGCGATGATCGCGGTGTCGATGATCCCGCCCTTGGCGCTGCGCAATCCGTTCTCATGAAGCTGGGCGGCAACTGCTGCGGGAAACCTGACGCGGCATTCGGCACTGGCTTCGCGGGCGGTGGTCGGCTTGGCGCTGACATCGACCATCGCTGGACGACCTTCGGGGTCGAGGTGGGTGAGCTTGGGTGGTCGCTTCATTGATCCATTATCGCCACAAGATCAACCGCCGACTAAAAACATCTCCACGTGGCGATGCGAGGCCCTGGTGTCGCTGCCTGCTTCAATATGCCGCGTCTCGCTGTAGCGATCCGCACGCTGGGCCCACAGACCCGCCACGTGTTGGGCCAGTGCATCTTCTCCACGTGCCAGCAACGGGCGCAGCGGACGCCCGCTCCCGGCAAACAGACAGGTATACAGCTGGCCATCGGCCGACACGCGCGCGCGATGGCAGTCGCCGCAGAATGGCGCGCTGACCGAACTGACGAAACCCACCTCGCCCGCGCCATCGGCGTAGGCATGGCGCGCGGCGACTTCGCCGCGGTAATTGGGGTCAAGTGGCCGCAGCGGCCATCGCGCGTGGATGCGGTCGCGAACATCACGCGATGGCACGACGCGCTCGCGCGACCAGCCATTGCAGGTGCCCACGTCCATGTATTCGATGAAGCGCAGCAAATGGCCATGCTCACGCGCGAATGCGGCAAGTTCGAGGATCCCGTCTTCGTTGACGTCACGTTGCAGCACGCAGTTGAGCTTGACCGGCTCGAAGCCGGCGGCCTTCGCCGCCGCGATGCCCGCCAGCACAACGGCCAACTCGCCGCGCCCGCCGGAAAGTTCGCGGAACAAATCGGGGTCCAGTGTGTCCAGGCTGACCGTGATCCGGAGCAGGCCGGCAGTGCGCAAGGCTTGCGCGTGCGCCGCCAGCAGGCTGCCATTGGTGGTCAGCGCCAGATCCTCGATTCCGTCGATCGCGGCCAGTCGTCGCACCAGCTCCGGCAGGCGCTTGCGCAACAACGGCTCGCCACCGGTTAGGCGCAGCTTGCGCACGCCCAATTGCACGAAGCCGCGCACCAGGGTTTCGATCTCATCGAACGATAGCCGCGAGGCGGCGTCGAGCCCATGGGCGTCATCGACCTGGTCGGCCGGCATGCAGTATGGACAACGGAAATTGCAGGCCTCGATCACCGACAACCGCAAGTCGCGCAGCGGCCGTCCAAGGACGTCGCGCGGGATCGCTGGACTCATTCGTGTTCCACGCCGAGCGGCATGCGCAGGCTGACCACTTCACCGGGCATGCCGACCCGGTGGCCGCGCGCGCGCAGGGCATCGCCTTCGTCGGCGCTGGCGTAGTGGTAGAGCAGGCAGCGCTGCAGCAGGGCGTGCGGATATTCGCGTTCCAGGTCGTCGACGCCGCTGTGTGATGGATTGCCGTGCAAGGCGCAGTCATGCGCGATCAGCTCGTCGGCATCGGCGAACTTCGCCAGCATTTCCGGAATTGGCCGGGTGTCGCCGGTCCAGACCAAGCTGCCGCGCAGGCGCAGGCCGAACGCGGTATCCGGCCAGTGGTGACGGACCGGGAACACGTCAAGGCGCACGCCTTCATGCCAGAAATGGTCGCCGACAGGAATGATCCGGAACGCATCCCAGAAGTTCACCCCGCCCTCCGCCAGCGCATTCGGATAGCTGGCCACGCGTTGTTGCAACAGCGGCAGCAGGGTCACCGGCACGTACACGCGTACTTCGCCGCGGCGCAC
This sequence comes from Lysobacterales bacterium, assembly GCA_038235795.1. Classification (GTDB taxonomy): domain Bacteria; phylum Pseudomonadota; class Gammaproteobacteria; order Xanthomonadales; family Xanthomonadaceae; genus Thermomonas. The sequence continues at coordinate 19,016 of JBBSTP010000013.1, forward strand.
TTGGTCAAACCAGCTGCTCACAAACAGGCGCTCGAAGCCGGCAATGTGATCGAGGTGGGCATGGGTCATGAACAGCGCCATCGGCATGTCGCTGTAAGCGTCCTGGTAGGCGGTCAAGCCTTCACCGCCGCAATCAATGGTCAGCCACGGCGCGCCATCGCGCTCAATCGTGGCCATCGCCGAACCCAGTTCAACGGCCGACGCGTTGCCAACGCCGTGCAATCGTAACGTCCAGGCGCCCATCAATATCCCCGGTTCCAGACGGCGCCATAAGCCGCGTGCAATTGGCTGAAGCCGGCATCGACCTCGGCAACGCTGCGGGCACCGCGTTGCTTGCGCAAGGAACGCTGCAGTCGTTGCAGGTTGCCCTCGCGCCAGGCAGTGGCCGGGATGCGCATGATCGAGCGGTCGAAATCGATCATCCAGCCGTGCCCTTGCGTGTCGAACAGCAGGTTGTGTGCATTGAGATCAGCGTGATCCACGCCGGCGCGGTGGAAGCGCGCGACCAGTTTGCCGGCCTCCTCCCAGGGCGCCTCACCCTGCGCTGCCATCGCCGCCAGCGACTGCACGCCGGGCAGCCGCTGCAGCAGGATCGCCGCGCGGTAGTGCAAGCCCTCGCGCCGGTACCACGCCGCAAACGGCATCGGAACCGGCAATTTCCTGTCGCGCAGGGTTCGCAGCAGGCGAAACTCCATGAAACTGCGCACGCGGTTGACGCCGCGCCACAGGTGTCCATCGCGGCTCAGGCTGGCGACCATTCCGCCTCGCAGGTAGTGGCGCAGGAACGCATCGCCTTCGCCGGTCTGGATGAACCAGGCGCCGCCGCGCCCGCCTTCGGCAACAGGTTGCGCGGCATCGCCCCAGTGTTCGGGCGAGAACCATTCGGGCTCGGGTTGCCTGATCTGGCTGCGGTCGAACAGAATCGCCCCATAGCCGCGCGCGTCGCGGAAAGGCGTCAGGTGTTCATTGGCGTCGTAACCACTCATCCCACCGAGTTTAACAAGCCCATGCCCAAGCCCCGCCCGCCGCGTTCGATCTGCCTGCTGCGACTGTCGGCCTTGGGCGACGTCACCCATGTGCTGCCTCTGCTGCATACCTTGCAAACGGCTCGGCCCGGACTCGACATCAGCTGGGTGATCGGCAAGGGCGAGCGCCGACTGCTGGAGGGCCTGCCCGGTGTGCGCTTCGTCGAATTCGACAAAAAGGCTGGGCTGGCCGGCATGCGCGCGGTGCGCCGACGTTGCGATCGGCGCTTCGATGTACTCCTGCAACTGCAGGTGTCGGCCCGCGCCAACCTGCTGTCCGCGTTCATCCCTGCGCGGCGCCGGATCGGCTACGACCGTTCGCGTGCCAAGGATGGCCATGGCCTGTTCATCAACGAGCGTATCGCCGACCGCCCCGGCATCCATGTGCTGGATGCGATCGGCAGTTTCTGCGAGCCGCTCGGGCTGATGCGCGATGACGTCGTGTGGAACATGCCGGTCCCCGACGAGGCCCATGCCTGGGCTCGCGCGAAATGGCCGGATGACGGCATCCGCACGCTGATGCTGTCGCCCTGCTCCAGCCACGCACTGCGCAACTGGCGCGTCGAGCGCCATGCCGCGCTGGCCGAACACGCCATCGCCCAGGGATGGCGCGTCGTGTTATGCGGTGGCCGCAGCGAGCTGGAGCGAAGCACGGGCGATGCGATCCTGGCCGCCATGCGCGCGCGCGCGGACGACTTGGACACAGCGCGCGTACTTGACCTGATCGGCAAGGACACGCTCAAGCAACTGCCCGCGCTGCTGGCCCGCGCCGATCTGTTGGTGAGCCCCGATTCCGGACCGATGCACATTGCCAATGCCATGGGCACGAAGGTGCTCGGTCTGCATGCCGCCAGCAATCCCGAGCGCAGCGGTCCCTACTCGGACCGGCGTTACTGTGTGGACCGTTACGACGATGCCGCGCGCAAATTCCGTGGCAAGCCGGCCTCGGAACTCAGGTGGGGAACCAAGATCGAGGCCGAGGGCGTGATGGATCTGATTACGGTCGATGACGCCATCGCCGCGTTCGAGCGTTTTCGGTGCGACATCGGCTGAGGCTTAAGCGCCCTGCCCGCTGCCGTAGTCCTGGTACGATTTCTCTTCGACGTAACTTGAACCCAGCGCCAGGTTGAGGTCCTTTTTGATCCGCGCGCGCACGTCGTTCTCGAAATACACGCTGCGCGCCAGCTGCACGAAGCCGTCGTCGAAGGCCTGCGCCTTTTCCTTCACGCGGATGTCGTCCTCGATCACCCACAGGCGCTCGTTGACCGACTTGAGCTCGGCGCGCAGTTCGGCGATGTGGCCGCCAGCGGCCGGATGCGCCATCCAGATCTGTTCCAGCGCGCTCAGTTCGTTGCGCACATTGGCAAGCTTCGCCGGGTCGGACATGCGCTCTGATTTGATCTGCAGGATGGCGATCTTGTCCAGCAGTTCGCCGAACGAGACGGGGGCAAGGATTTCGGACATGGCAGGCGCGTGTTTGTCGTAGGGCGCCAGTGTAGCGTCTTGCCCGGCAGGGTCGCGCCTTGCCGGCAGGGCAGGTGGCCCTTATCATTCGCAGCCCGCTGCACCTGAAGTTCACGGAGAGGTGGCAGAGCGGTTGAATGTACCTGATTCGAAATCAGGCGTAGGTGTGAGCCTACCGGGGGTTCGAATCCCCCCCTCTCCGCCAGACAAGAGCAACGCCCCTTGTGGGCGTTTTTCTTGTCTGATGGAAAGGCGGCGGAAGAGAACCCTCTACGGGGTTCGACAGATTCGTCTGGAACGAATCAGGACAGCTGAAAGCTGCCCAAAGG
>JBBSTP010000014.1:0-20596 GCA_038235795.1 Lysobacterales bacterium
ATCGCGTCGCCACGCTATTCAGCTGTTCGCGCGACGATGCCGAGCACTACATCCGCAACGGCTGGGTGTCGGTGGATGGCAAGGTCGTGGAAGCGCCGCAACACCCGGTGACGGTGGAGTTGATCGAACTGCACGGCGGCGCGCGCCTGGAACCGGTGAAACCGGCGACCATCCTGCTGCACAAGCCTGCCGGATTCGACACGATCAGTGGCTCCAACCCCGCCGCTGCCCTGGTTTCTCCCGACACGCACTGGGGCGACGATGCGTCCAGCATCCGTCCGTTGCAGCGCCACTTCCAGCGGTTGACGCCGATGGTGCCACTGGATCCCGACGCCAGCGGATTGATGGTGCTGACCCAGGACGGTCGCGTCTGGCGCCGCCTGTCCGAGGACGGTGATGAGATCGAGCACGAATACCTGGTCGAGGTTAGTGGCGAGATCGCGCCGTACGGCCTGCGTCGGCTTAGCCATGGCCTGAGTTACAACGGACGCGCCCTGCCCCCGTGCAAGGTCAGCTGGCAAAATGAGATTCGCCTGCGTTTCGCGATCAAGGGTGTGCAGGGTGGGCAACTGCGCAACATGTGCGCGCAGGTAGGGCTAGGCGTCGTCGCGATCCGTCGCCTGCGGATCGGCAAGGTGCCGATCGGCAAGGGTCCCGACGGCGCGATGCCCCCGGGCCAATGGCGTTACCTGCCGGTCGGCGAGCGCTTTTAGCCCACCCGCATCGCAGGACAGGTATGCCGCCCCACGCCTGCTAACGATGCGCCAACGCGTAATCGATGCCTGCACATACCGCCGCTGTTTGCGCGTCGTTGCATTGTTCGGCGTTGGCACGCGGACTGTCGGGATAGACCTCGGTGGTGGTGGTGTAGCGTGAGCCGGTGATCCCGGCACACAGGCCCAGAGCCGCGAACGCATATTCGATGGTGCCGGGCGCGACGACTTTCGAGCCGATGATCTCGCCATCGGCATCGGCCGGCGCGATATGGGTGACCGTGGCCACCGCCTCGATCATCGCCAGCTGGAATCCCGGTTGCGGATTGTCCGTGTCGTCGACCAGGTAAAAGCCATCCGGGATCTCGCCGGCTTCAAACGGTTTGCCATCGCGCGCGGCCAGCGCCGGGCGGAACTCGGACTCGTCGCTGTCGGTGGTCTCGTGCAGGTCGATGTGGACCAGGAACCGTCCGCGCAGCGGCGCCACCAACTGAATCAACGCCGCCGCTTCCTGCGCCGGGCTGTCGACGTGGAAGCAGCGGTTGGGATCCAGCGCATCGGCATTCCAGCGGTTGATGCGCTCGTAAGCCCACGGGCTGACACAGGGCGCGACCAGCAAGTTGACCTTGCCTGCGTAATCGGCCGCGTGGCGCTCGACGAATTGTAGCGCGCCGTGCACGCCACTGGTTTCGTAGCCATGCACGCCACCAGTGACCAGTACCAGCGGCAGTTCGTCACGCCAGTCGCGGCTGCGGATTTCGAATAACGGGTAGCGATCCGGCGAATAGTCGAGTTCGCCGTATTGGGTCACGTCGAAGTCGGCGCCCAGACGGTCGATCACGCTCAGCACATCGTCCGCATAGCTGCGCTGCACATGTCGGGCTGCGCGCCATTCGGCCTTTTCGGCGTCGCCCCAGGGCTGGCCGGGCGTGCCGATCGGATAAGGAGATGGGTCGGTTGTCATGTCATTTGGCCTGCAGGATTCTCAAGGGGCGAACATGTGCCCGATATTCAGTGGATGGACTCAATTCCAGGCAACAGCGGAATCGCCAGGCTGCGGTCGGCATCACCGGTCGCGCCCGTGCGCATGTTAGGCTGGATATGACCGACATCGCCGACCGCAATCACCTTGAAGCGGCCATTGGCGTCGATACGGATGGCGGTGATGCTGGCATGGCCCACCGACATTTCCAGCCACGCCTCTGTATCCACGCCAAGCGCCCGGGTGATGAGATAGCGAATCACATTGCCGTGGCAGACCAGCATGTCGGCCTGGTCGCCTGCTGTTGCCGGCTTGAAGAAGCGGGAGAACACGCGATCCAGTTTCTGCTTGCAGGCGGCGAGCCCGGCGGACTTCTCGTCCTTGGTGACCTCGCTGCGGCGGGTCGGCGGCGTGCATTCGGCAAGTTCGTCGACGACTTCGAAAGTACGGTCCGGAAAATCGCCCGCGATCACCTCGGCGGTATCACGTGCACGTTGCATCGGACTCGCGTACAGATGTTCGAAATGGACCGGCAAGGCCGCAAGCGCCGCGCCGGCCATATACGCCTGCGCAACTCCCAGCGACGACAGATGCGGACCAATTTTCTCGTCCACCGCAGGATCGGCAATGTAATTGCCATGGCGCACCAGCACAATCGTGCGTGCCGCCGGCGTGGCCGGATCGGCCGCATAAGCCGGCGCACCCAGTGCAGCCAAGAGGAATGCGCAACACAAGCCCGGCAGGATTCTGCTCATGGGCGAAGTATTGCAAACAATCCACTGCGAACGCAGGCGGTGTGATCTCGACGGCAAGCCGTTCGTGCCCGAACTGGCGACTAGTCCTCGGCTTCCGCCTTGGCCTGCCGGCCCTGCTCACGGATCAGGGCTTCCTCGCGTGCGTCATTGATGGCGTGGCGAACGCTGTCCAGGTCCACCGTGGTGTGATCAGGCACGAAGGTGCCGGTCAACTCTGAATCGGGCTGCAGCGCACCAGCTTCGAACAAGGCCCACATTTCCTCTCCATACCAGGTGTCCAGCAGTTCCGGGGCCCAGCGGCCCAGACTCGCGGTAAGGTTGTTGACGTCGCGCAACAACATCTGGCGCGCAGCATTGTTGCCGGCCGCGTTCACCACCTGCGGGAAATCGATCACCACCGGCCCGTCCTCGCCGACCAGCACGTTGTAGGCGGACAAATCGCCGTGGATCAGGCCGCAACACAGCATCAGCACCACTTGTCGCACCAGGAACCGGTGATAGTCGCGGGCCTCCTCGGCGCTGAGCTCGACCTCGCCGAGCCGCAGCGCCGAGAAACCGCCCGCATCGGTCACCAGCTCCATCACCAGCACGCCGTGGAAATAGCCATGCGGCTCCGGCACCCGAACGCCGGCGTCGCGCAACTGATACAGCGCATCGACCTCGGTGTTCTTCCAGGCGGTTTCCTGCTGCTTGCGGCCATATTTGCTGGCCTTGCCGACCGCCCGCGCCTGCCGGCTGCCACGCACCTTGCGTCCTTCCTGGTATTGCGTGCGCTGCTTGAAGCTGCGCTGCTCCATGTCCTTGTAGACCTTCGCGCAACGCACCTCGTCGCCGCTGCGGACCACATACACCGCGGCTTCCTTGCCGCTCTTGAGCGGGCGCAACACTTCGTCGATGACGCCGTCATCGATCAGCGCCTGCAATGCTTGTGGAGTTCTCATGACATCCGGGGGATCAAGCGCCAGCGAGCCGCTGGGCGTGGGCGCGCATTGTTGCAGTATTCCACACGGCATGCATGTCGTCGGGAAAGCGCGTGATCAGGGCACGAGTTCCCCGGTCACTTCGCAAACAGTTCGCTGGCGGTGATGTAGCAAACCTTGACGCAGTTGAGCTTGGCGCCATGGAAACGGACAGGCCGCGCAGAGCATGTTTGATGGGCTAGAGCATGCGCCGAAGCGTGTTGTCCTTGCGCACCAAGTGGTGCCACAGGGCTGCCAGGACATGCAGGCCGATCACCCAGTAGAAGACCTGTCCGATGTTGCCGTGCAGGTCTTCAAGAGTGTGGGCCAGATCGCGATTCAGGGGCAGCAGTGCCGGTAAGGCGATATCGATGAAGGGAATCCGTACGGCCTTGCCGTCCGACCAAGCCGTCGCAAGCCCCAGCATGGGCTGGACCAGGAAGAACAGGTAAAGCGCCACATGCAGCAATGTGGATGCGAGCACGTTCCAGCGATCCAGCGCGGGCGCCACCGGGGGCGCACCATGCCGACGGCGCACGGCGAGGCGCCAGCAGGCCAGCGCGAAAATGATCAACCCCGTCCAGAAATGGCCCTGCATCATAGCGCTCCGGCCCACGCTGCCGCGGGAGAACAAGCCGCGCTGCTCGATCAGCACATAGGCCATGGCGACCAGCAATGCCATCAACCAGTGCAGGCGGCGCTGGGCGGTCGTGAAGCGTTGTGCGGGCAGTGACATGAGGGCGGTCGTCTACAGAAGTTAGCTGCTCAAGCTAGCGCATCTGGCGCGTGCGCGGATGTTCCACCCTGAGGCGGCGACTGCTGGTTACCGGCGAGGCTTCCGGCTCGGATCCTTCGTGATCAGCGTTCAATGCCCCGCGCCGCATGCAGCAGCAGCAGCGCAATTCCGCCGAGCACGGCGAATGTCGCCAGCAGCAGGCGTGGCGTCAATGGCTCCGCGAGCAACAGCGTTCCGCCAAGTGCGGCAAGCACCGGCACGGCCAGTTGCACCGTGGCGGCCGTGGTCGCGCGCAGCCACGGCAATGTCGAGTACCAGATCGCATAGCCAATGCCACTGGCCAACGCCCCCGATGCAACCGCAAGCCCCATTCCCGACGGGTCCAACGCTCCATCGCGATGCAGCCACGCCGCAAGCACTACTGCGAGCGGCGCGGCGCGCAGGAAGTTGCCCGCGGTCACCCGGACCGGATCGCTGCCACCCCTGGCCCGCAGCGAATACACGCCCCAAGCCACGCCGGCGCCCAGCATCAGCAACGCGCTGCCGGGCCGCGGCATCGAGACCCCTGGCAGCAACAGGCCGACCAGGCCTGCGCAGGCCAGCAGCAAGCCCAACCATTGACGCGCCCGCAGCTTCTCGCCGGCATGCAAGCCGTGCCCGATCATGGTGACCTGCACCGCGCCGAACAGCAGCAAGGCTCCGGTACCGGTGCCCAGGTCGACGTAGGCAAACGAGAATCCCGCGGCGTACACCAGCAGCGCCAGCGCCGATGGCCAATTGCCATTCCCCGACGATGCACCTGCCTGCGCGCTGCCACGCACCATGACCAGCAACCACAGTACCAGCGCGCCGGAGAGCAGCCGGATCGCCGTGAAGTTGGCGGCATCGATGGCGGTGTGCTTCAACGCCAACCGGCACAGCACCGAATTGGCCGCGAACGCGACCATCGCAAGCAACGTCAGGACCAACAGGCGTGCGCGCGACATCGACATGGAAGGAGGGCGTTCCGGTTCCTGACGTAATGACGTGCAGTGTGAACCATGCACGCGCAAGCGCTACCCTGCCCGCATACCGATCCTCCACTGCAACGCCTTCCGCTTGAACGAAATGACCCGCCAGGCCACGCCATTGCTCACCCGCGCCGTCGGCGAAACGCTGCTCGCCGCCCGCGACTCTGGCGCGGCGACATGGCGTGGCTCGCTTGACCTGGGACTCTCGACAGGCGAAGCGGCGTTGGAGACAGACGGGTGGCGATGGCGCGATCAACGTTATCCGTACCCGGGCAAGCTCAAGGACCGCACGATTTACTACTGGGACGGCGACGCATTCGCGCCGGTCTCGCGCTTTGCTCAATCGCTGATCAAACTTGTGCCGACCGAATGGGGCGCACCGACCTTCGAGATCGACGGCATCAAGATGCTGCCCACTTCGAAGCAATCACCGCTGGACGATGCACGCCGCAAAGTGGCGCTGGTCGATCCGCGCGGCAAGACCGTACTGGATACCTGCGGCGGCCTGGGTTATTTCGCCGCATGCTGCCTGGAGGCCGGGGTCGCGCGTATCCAGTCGTTCGAGAAGAACGCGGACGTGCTGTGGTTGCGTACACTCAATCCGTGGTCGCCGGACCCTGATTCACCTGCGGCAGGCGGCCGGCTGCAATTGACCCATGCCGACGTGTCGCGGGCAATCGGCCAGATCGAAACCGCGTCGGTGGATGCGCTGCTGCACGACCCACCACGTTTCGGCATCGCCGGCGAGCTGTATTCGCAGGTGTTCTACGAGCAGCTGGCGCGTGTACTGCGCCGCGGTGGCCGGATGTTCCATTACACCGGCAGTCCCAACAAACTCAGCAGCGGCCGCGATGTGCCGCGCGAGGTCGCCAAACGGCTGGAGACAGCCGGCTTCAAGGCCCAGCTGGCGCTGGACGGAGTGCTGGCAACGCGACGCTGATGGAGCGCCGCGACCCGCCGCATCGGTGCGTTTTGCCCGGGATTTCCGCGTAGTCGTCGTTGTAGATCAACGTCCGCGATGCACCCCAGGCAACGAACATCAGCTGGTTTGAAACAAGCATGATCGACACCGGTGTCCTCAGCGAAGAGGGTCATGCCGAAGGCAGTCCAAGCGGGGTTCGCTGACGCGATGGCGCGATCACATCGAGACCGGACGTCCTGGTTGTGCGGATACAATCGATCTTGACCGCGCGGTCGCGTGATCGATCAGCGACCAGCGCGTTGCACGCATGGCATCGCCCCATCAGGAGTCCAGTTTGTCGACGACACGCCGCATCCGTATCCGGCCCGAGTGCGCAAGCACCCTGCTGCCTGGCATTGAAGCAATCCGGCGCGAACTCGACTTGCCGGACGGATTCCCCGCCGAGGTCGAGGCTGCAGCGGTCCGCGCCGCAGCCAATCCGCGGCTGCCGAACGAGGATCGTACCGACCTCGCCCTGGTCACCATTGATCCGCGCGATGCAATGGACCTGGACCAGGCGATGTTCGTGGACCGTACGACCGGGGGTTACCGTGTCTATTACGCCATCGCCGACGTCGCCGCCTTCGTCACGCCCGGCGACCCGATCGACCTGGAAGCCAACCGTCGCGGCGAGACCTACTACGGCGCCAACGCCAAGATTCCGCTGCACCCCAAGGTGCTGTCCGAAGACGCCGCGTCGCTGCTGCCAGGCCGCGTCCGGCCGGCCCTGTTGTGGACGATTGACCTCGACGAAACCGGCGAGGGCATCGCCGTGGATGTTCGCCGCGCGAAAGTCAGGAGTCGCGCCAAGCTCGATTACGACAGCGTGCAGCAGCGCATCGATAACGGTGATGCCGACCCGATGTGGGTGGTGCTGCGCGAGATCGGCGAGTTGCGCGAACGCCGCGAGCAATCGCGCGGTGGCATCAGCCTGCCGTTGCCCGAACAGGAAATCAGGATCGATGGTGGCCTATGGCAGCTGGAATTCCGCGCCCGTAATCGCATCGAGGACTGGAACGAGCAGATCTCACTGCTCACCGGCATGGCCGCCGCGCACCTGATGGTGCAGGCTCGGGTTGGCCTGCTGCGCACCTTGCCGCCGCCTTGGCCCAATGCGATCAAGCGCCTGCACCGCACGGCCCGGGCGCTCGGGATCGGGTGGCCGGAAATCTTGTCGTATCCGGACTTCATCCGCAGCCTGGACCCGTCCAACCCGCGCCACATCGCGATGATGACAAGCGCTACGACCGTCCTGCGCGGCGCGGGCTATGCCGCATTCGATGGGGTGCTGCCGGAGCAACCGGAACATTCCGCGCTCGCATCGACCTACGCGCATGTCACCGCGCCGCTGCGCCGGCTGGTGGATCGGTATACCGGCGAAACCTGCATCGCGCTGTGTGCAGGACGACCGGTGCCGGACTGGGTGCTGCAAGCCCTGCCCACCCTGCCCGCGACGATGGGTCAAGCCGATCGCGGCGCCAACCGCTTCGAGCGCGCGGTGGTCGACCTGGCCGAGGCAGTGATGCTGGCGCCACGGATTGGCGAGCAATTCACCGGAACGATAGTGGAGGTCGATCCACGCAATCCCGGGCTCGGCGTGGTGATGCTGTGTGATCTCGCGATCGAGGCAAGCGTCCAGAATGGCGATGGCGATGACCCGCTGCCGTTGGGCGACACCGTCCCGGTGACGCTGACCGCTGCAGACCCGAACGCACGGATGATCCAGTTCCGCTTGGCATGAGCGGTGACCGTGGGTTTCGGCAAGAAACCTGTGCGCGGGGCGAACTGCGCTCCCCGGCCTTCCTGCGTTTGCAAGGCCACCGCCAAGATGGCCGGATTTTTCCGCTGAATCCGTGTTTCTCCCACGACTACCCGCCACGCTGTTGCCAACGCCCGCACTGGTCGGCACCCGCATGCACTTCCCCTTTCAGCGGCGGATTGGATTGGAACGGACAACACGATGGCCTACCAGGCACATATTGGCGCCCCTGCAGAGATGGAAGACAGGCCGCGTGACCGGCACGCCGATCACGCAAAAGTCCATCCACTGGTCGAGCTGGGGTATCGCGTCCGGATTCCCATATGCCTCCTGATGATGTGCTTGTGGCTGTTGATCCTGCTGCACCAGGACAAGCCGATGCTCGGCATCGTCGTGGCCTTGGGTTATGGCCTGGTATGGCCACACCTGGCCTACCAGCACGCCTCCCGAGCCAACAACAGCAAGCGCGCCGAACTCAGGAACCTGTTGGTGGACAACTTCCTGACGGGCTGCATGGCGGCCTAGATTTCGTTCATGCTGTTGCCTTCGCTGGCGCTGCTGATTGGCACCAACGGCGCCAATATCAGCATGGGTGGCGGCCGCTTCGCGACCAAGGGCATGGTCTCTGCATTGCTGGGCGCAGCGGCTGGCGGGGTGGCCACCGGTTACGCATTCGAGACGGAATCCAGCTTGTTGGTGACATTGGTCTCGCTGCTCAGCCTGTTCGTGTTCGTCAGTATTTTCGGGGTGCACTCGCACGTGCAGACGCGTCGCCTGCTGGGTACCCGTCGCGACTTGCAGGCCCAGAACGACCGCGTGCGCCTGCAGCACGACTACATCGAACAGGCCCGCAAGCAAGCCGAGAATACCCGCAAGGAAGCGGAACAGGCCCGCTCCGAAGCCGAACAGGCCCGCGAGTCGGCGGAAACCGCCAACCGCGCCAAGAGTGCCTTCCTGGCCAACATGAGCCACGAATTGCGCACGCCGTTGAATGCCATCATCGGGTATAGCGAGCTGTTGTGCGACGAAGTCGAAGACGCGGAACAGATGCAGTTCGCACCCGACCTGAACAAGATCAGGACAGCCGGCCTGCATCTGCTGGGCCTGATCAATGACGTGCTCGACCTGTCAAAGGTCGAGGCAGGAAAGATGGAACTTCAACTGGAGGAGTACCACTTGCCCGACCTGATCAACGAGGTCGTCAACACGACACGTCCGGTGGTGGAGAAAAACAACAATCGGTTCGTGGTCAAGGTGGAAGGCGGCAACGAGCCGGTCCACATCGACGCGCCGAAGCTGCGGCAGGTGCTGCTCAACCTGCTCGCCAACGCCGGCAAATTCAGCGAGAACGGCGTCGTCACGCTTGCCGTGCGCGCACCGGAACGCGCGGACGATCGCCGCTGGCTCAGCTTCTCGGTGACCGACGATGGGGTGGGCATGACCGCCCCGCAAATGCATAAGTTGTTCCAACCCTTCATCCAGGCCGATTCGAGCACCACCAAGCAATTCGGAGGGACCGGACTGGGACTGGCGATCAGCCGTCGGCTGTGCCGCCTGATGGGGGGCGACATCACCGTGGAAAGCGAACCAGGGCGCGGATCGACATTCCGTGCACGGATCCCCTCGCAACAAGTGGTTACGGAGTCCGAACGATGACCAGGATCCTGCTGGTCGAGGACAACGAGATGAACCGGGACATGCTGTCGCGGCGACTGAAGCGGGTGGGCTACCACGTCGTCATTGCCGGAGATGGCGCGCAGGCCATCATGATGTCGCGCACGAAACGCCCGATGTGATCCTGATGGACATGAGCCTGCCGGTCATCGACGGATGGGAGGCGACCCGGCAGATCAAGAGTGATCCCGGCACACAGACAATCCCGATCATCGCCCTGACCGCGCACGTCATGAATGGTGATCGCGAAAGTGCGATGCAGGCCGGCTGCGACGATTTCGAGACCAAGCCCGTCGACCTGCAACGCCTGGTGGCGAAGATCATCATCCTGATGGACCTCGCCCCATGAGCGACCGGTTACGGCCAGCCGATAGCGCCATGCACATGCGATGCACAGCAACGATGGAGCGCCTGCCCGAGATCATGGCCTTCACCGACAAGGCCTGCGAGGCCGCGAACGCCTGTGAGTCCGCGTGCTACGCCGTGCGCCTGGCCATCGAAGAGGTGATCGTCAATATCGTGACCTACGGCTACGCGGGTCTGGATCCGGGGCCCATCGACGTGCGCCTGTCATGGGACAGCACGCGGATGCGGGTCGAAATCAGTGACGAAGCAAAGGCGTTTTCTCCTGACGACGTGCCCACACCCGACCTGGAATCGGGCTGGGATGATCGTCCGATCGGCGGCCTCGGCTGGCACCTGGTGCGCAACATGGTCGATGAACTCGAGCATCACTACGACGCCCAGGAGGGAAACCACTACACGCTGGTCAAACACTTCGCCTGACCTCCCTTCGCCATCGATTTTCTCCTGTAGCCCCTATCCCCTATCGCCCTATCCCCCGAGGAACCCCGCATGGACATCCAGATCACCCCAGGCGACATCACTGTTGCCGCGATCAGCGGCAGCATCGACAGCATCACCGCCGAACAATTGACCCAGGACCTGGCTGCCATCGTCCGCGACACCAGCGCGCGCCTGGTCGCCGATTTCAGCGAGGTGGTCTACACCAGCAGCGCCGGCTTGCGCGCATTGCTGGCCACGCTGAAGGACTCACGCCGGCAAGGCGGCGACTTCCGGATCGCGGCAGTGCAACCAGCCGTGATGCGGGTCCTGGAGCTGTCCGGCTTCACCGGTATCCTCAAGCATTACGGCGATGTGGATGCGGCCGTCGCCAGTTTCGCGGCGGACGAGTGATGCACTGCGCGACGGCCAGTCTGGGTCGGACGGCCGGCGCAGCACCGCACCGCAAGCGGGTTGCGCTGGTGATCGGATCGGGCAGCGTCAAATGCGCGGCCGCCATCGGCATGCAGGCCGCGCTTGCCCGCGCGGGGATCGGGCTGGACATGGTGGTCGGCTGCAGCGGGGGCGCCATCTACGCGGCCGCCATCGCGCTTGGCCGCGAGGCTGCGATTACTGCCGAAATGACCCAGCGCCTATGGACACGGGAGGTCGCCGCAGGCCGCAACCGGCGCTCGATCCTCAGCATCCTGGCACCGCGGCTGTTCAACTTCCGCGCCGACAATTTCGGCGTGCGCGACGACCGCATCCTGTTGCAGCGCCTGCGCGATGCTTTCGGCGATACCTTGATCCAGGACCTGCCGATGGCGCTGCATGTGACCGCCACCGATTTACACGACGGCGAGCAGGTGGTGTTGTCCTCCGGAGCCGTCGTCGATGCGGTGCGTGCCAGCGTCGCGCTTCCGTTCGCATTCCCGCCCTGGAGGATTGGTGATCGCCTGCTGACCGACGGCTACCTGTCCGACCCGATGCCGGTGGGCGTCGCTGTCCGGCACGGCGCCGATGTGATCATCGCCGCCGGATTCGAAAGCCCCTACCAGGACAAGATCGAGACGGCCGGACGTTTCGCGATGCAGATCAGCGCGATCATGTCCAACAACCTGTTCAAGTCGTACTTCGCCTTCCATAACCTGGCCCACCATGGCGAGGTCGTCCCGGTGATCCCGGAGTTCAAGCAACGCGTGCGCCTGTTCGATACCGCCAAGATTCCGTACGTGATCGAAGAAGGCGAGCGCGCCCTGGAGTTGCAACTGCCCTATCTTCGCCAACTACTCAAACCCGAGCCCGTCCCGGATCCGGTGCCCACCCCCGTCCCCGAGGCCGCAACGTGAACGCCTGGATCCGTGCGCAACGACGCGCACAGGCGCATCGTCTCCAAGCACGCGGCATGCTCGTGGCAGCCGTCGCAACTCGGATCCAGCAGCCGTGAAAGAACAGGCAGCCTCGGCGACGGGCATGGACGAGGTTTCGCGCATCCTCGTGGTGGACGACAATCCGATGAATCGTGACCTCCTGTGCCGGCGCCTGCAGCGCGACGAGCACGCCGTGGAGGCGGTCGAGAGCGGCCTGCTGGCGCTGGAACGTTTGGCCGCCGAACCGTTCGATGTGGTCCTGCTGGACATCATGATGCCGGACCTGGATGGCTATGCGGTCCTCTCCAGGATCAAGGAAGACAAGGCCCTGTGCGACATCCCCGTCATCATGATCTCGGCCCTGGGCGACGCCGAAAGTGTAGTGCGCTGCCTGTCGCTGGGCGCGGATGACTACCTGACCAAGCCTTTCGATCCCCTCATCCTGCGCGCGCGCGTAAGCGCGGTGCTGGCCAAGAAGCGGCTGCACGACAAAGAACAACGCTACACCCGCGCGATCGAGAACGAACTCAATATCGGTCGCGCGATCCAGGCCGGTTTCCTGCCCGAAACCCTGCCAAGACCCGCGGGCTGGGAGATCGCCATGCGCTTCCACCCCGCACGGCAAGTGGCCGGGGACTTCTACGACGCATTCGATATCCCCGGATTCGGGGTTGCAATCACGGTGGCCGATGTGTGCGACAAGGGTGTCGGCGCCGCGCTGTACATGGCGCTTTTCCGCAGTCTGTTGCGCGCGACGCTGACCAGCCATCACGCCACCGGCGAGGTCAGTGCGACGATCCTCAAGACCGCCACGTCGCTCACCAACGATTACATCGCCAACGTCCACGAACGCTCCAACATGTTCGCGACCATCTTCTTCGGTATCCTGGATCCGGACAGCGGCCGCCTGGACTACGTCAATGCAGGCCACGATCCGCCGATTATCGTGCGCGCGGGCACGTTGATCAATCGCCTGGAGCCAACCGCGCCGGCAATGGGCATGTTCGCCGGCTGCCACATCGAGGTGGCGTCGGTCATGATGGAACCCGGCGACCTGCTACTCGCCTATACCGATGGCGTGGTCGACGCCGCCAGCGCCGAAGGTCCGTTCGGTGAAGAGCGCCTGATCGACGTCCTGACCTCGCCATTTGCATCCGCCGACGGCTTGCTCGACCGGTTGGACAACGTACTGGACGAGTACAGCGCAGGGCGGGAGCCCTTCGACGACATCACCATGATCGCGTTGCTGCGCAAGTCCTGAGGATCCGGGGAATATTTCCTCTGCCGTGCAAGGAACGCACGCACTCCAAGCGGAAGCATGCCCCCAGCTTGCGCGCCCTACTCCACCGGGTCGGGCGCCTTGATGCTGTGCCGTACATTCCGGAACGGTCAAAGCAGCAGGCACGGCGCTTGCCGGATGCGAGCATCAACATGCCGTCGTGATCCTTTTGACGCGGGTCTCCGCTTTCTTGCCAGAGGTGATCCAGTGGATCCCGTCACGCCGAACTGTATTGTCCTGGCCAGCTGGGGCATGGCCGCAAGGTATCAGACGTCCATGGAGGCGAGAAGCTTCTGTTGGGTGCGGCCTCGCATCGCTTCGCATCTGAAACGCCTGCCGCCGCTCCCGATGCTGATTTAGCGAAGACGAAGGAGTAGGCTCGGGGTCCGGTCGTTCAGCGATGCGCCGACCGAGACATTGAAGTTGACCTGCGTCGCACCCTTCAGGAGCCAACCGTGACCAATATCAGACCCGATGTACCCGAGGAAGAACTCCAGAACAAGCCAGAGTCGGCCGAAGAAACACGGCCTGAAAATGCGCCGAACCAAAAAAGTGCCGGGGATCAGGATGGCATGGTGACCGGCCCGATCATCATCAACCGATAGTTGCAGAAGGATGCGCCACTGGCGCAGGGATGCGCCGGTGGCGCGGCAATAGAGTGGCCGACGACCCACTCTCAGGTTATTGCGTCGGGACTCGGCCGCATGATCGACTCGTTGGCGGTTAATACCACGTGGTGGTTAACACCAAGTCGAGTAAAGCACGCGGATGACTGGGGGCTATCGGTAAGCAGGGAAGCGCGCCAGACGCCGATCCGCGTTTCACGTTGCGCCGCAATGGCCCACGCCAGAATAGGTGTCCCCTGCATGGAGCACCCAATGAAAATCCTGATGGTCCTGACCTCGCACGAGCGCCTCGGCGATACCGGCAAGAAAACCGGCTTCTGGCTGGAAGAGTTCGCAGCGCCCTATTACGTGTTCAAGGATGCCGGCGCCCGACTCACGCTGGCATCGCCCAAGGGTGGCCAGCCACCGCTGGATCCCAAGAGCGACGAACCTGACGCGCAAACCGATGCCACCCGTCGTTTCCATGCAGATGCCGAGGCCTCCGCCGCGCTCGCAACGACGCAAGTGCTGGCCGATGTCGCGAAGGATGATTTCGATGCCGTGTTCTATCCCGGCGGACACGGCCCGCTATGGGACCTCGCAAATGACCAGGATTCGATCAACGTGATCGAATCGAACTTCGCCGCAGGCAAGCCCGTTGCGCTGGTTTGCCATGCACCGGCCGCCCTGAAAAAGACCCGCGGCCCGAATGGAGAACCTCTAGTCAAAGGCAAGCAGGTCACCGGGTTCACCAACACCGAGGAAGAGGCGTCAGGCCTGACCGACGTGGTGCCGTTCCTGGTCGAGGACATGCTGGAAAGCAACGGTGGTGAGTACCAGAAAAAAGAGAATTGGGCGGTCAACGTGGTCGCCGCCGGTAACCTGATTACCGGGCAAAACCCGGCATCCTCGAAAGCAGCTGCCCAAGCGGTACTCGACTTGCTCGAGCAAGCCAACGCGAGCTCAGGCAACTAAAAAAACGAACGCCAATGCAACATTGAAGCAACAAAAAACTTGGAAGGGAATCAAGCGTTCTTGATTTCGGGGTAGAACCCTGTGTTGCCTGATCCGTCAGGAATACCAGCAAAACGATCAGCGAAATTGGCATGCATGGCTGGCGACTGGAAAAGGGAGTGGGGAGGCGGAACCGCGGCATCGGTCTTGACGGCGCCGCCACTTCCAAGCACCTAGGGTGTGCCATCCCCATCAATGCCACCACCCAATGACAGACACCAAGACCGGCCTCGCCCGCACCGCCCAGATCCTGGGATTCCTGCTGAAGTACCGCGGCGCCGGCGTTTTCACCGGCCTTGACCTGGACGCCGCGGCGACGGACACCCCGGTCGCAGACGGCGACCACGGCACCCCCGAGGATTTCGTCAACGACCTCGAAGCGCTGGGACCGGCCTTCATCAAGATTGGCCAGGCGTTGTCGACGCGGCCCGACATGGTCCCAGCCCCTTACCTGAAGGCGTTGGAACGCATGCAGGACGATGTCGCGCCCGTGCCATTCGCCGAGATCCGTGCGGTCGCCGAGGAGGAGTTAGGCATCGGCCTTAACAAGGTGTTCGCCGAGTTCGACGAAAAGCCGCTGGGCGGCGCCTCACTGGCGCAGGTGCACCGTGCCAGCTTGCGCGATGGCCGCCAGGTCGCGGTCAAGATCCAGCGTCCGGGCATCACCGAAGGCATCCTGGCTGATCTCGACGCGCTTGCCTCGCTCGCCGACAAGGCCGACCGCATCACCGATCTCGGCCGCCGCCTGCAATTCGGCGACTGGGTGCACGAATTCCGCAAGACGCTGCTCGCTGAGCTCGACTATCGCACCGAGGCCGAAAACCTGGAGCGTTTCGCCGATCATTTCAGCAGCTATCCCGACCTGTATGTCCCCGCGCCGGTCTGGGACCTGACGCGCAAACGCGTGCTGACCATGGAACTGGTCTCAGGCACCAAGGTCACCGAGATCTCCGGGCTGCGCCGCACCGAGCAGAAGATGGACGGCCTTGCCTCGTCGCTGATGCGCGGCTATCTCGACCAGGTTTTCGTGCACGGCGAGATCCATGCCGACCCGCATCCGGGCAACCTGCTGCTGACGGACGACGGACGGCTCGCACTGTTTGATCTCGGCATGGTCGCGCACGTTCCGCCGCGCCAGCGAGAACGCCTGCTCAAGCTGCTGTTCGCGGCGGTCGACGGCCGCGGAGAGGAAGTCGCCATCGAGGCGATCGCACTGGGCACCCGCCTCGAGGATTTCAACGAGGAACAATTCCTGCGCGAGATCGGGCAGATGGTGGCGCGCTACGCCGCGCACTCTGCCGAGCACGGCTTGTCGGAAGGCCGGCTGGTCCTGGAGCTGGTCCGCCTGGCCACCGCCTGCGGCCTGCGCACCCCGCCGGAGATGAGCCTGCTCGGCAAGACGCTGCTGAACCTGGAGCGCGTTTCGGAGGCGCTGGATCCGGACGTGGACGTCAAGAAGATCGTCGAGAGCCACCTCGAGCACGTGATGCGCGACCGCCTGAAAAAGTCATTCTCGCCCGCCAACCTGGCCAGCGAACTGATGGAAATGCAGGCGCTGGTGCGCGAGGCGCCGCGCAAGGTCACCGACATTCTGTCCCTGCTCGCGGAGAACAAATTCCAAGTGCGGGTGACCGGCGTGGAAGAGTCGCACCTGCTGGAGAGCCTGCACAAGATCGCCAACCGGATCAGCGCCGGCGTCATCACTGCGTCGCTGATCCTGGCCTCTGCGTTGATGATGCGCATCGACACCGGCACCCGCCTGTTCGGCTATCCGGCCATCGCCATGGTGTTGTTCCTGCTCGGCCTCGGGCTCGGACTGACCATCGTCATCTCCACGCTGTTGGGTGATCGCAAGCCACCGCCTCGCCAGGATCGTGGCCCTCGCTGAGGTGGCGTTGGACTGGCGGCATCCGAACTGTCGTCAAACCCGGCCGGCGTGCCACCATACGTGCGACGCGGGAACGACGCATCGGTAACGACACATGCGAACCTTTGTACTGAGAGCGCGGGCGGCACCCACGGACAGCCACAAGCTGTTGGCGTCGGTTGGCCAGGAAGCGCATGCCGAAATACTCGCGCACACGCTGATGAACGCGATCTTCGTCGCCCAGTCGCATCGCGCGGATGTGACGGTCTACCTGGTGCTGGAAAGCACCCCGGATTTCTCCCGCACGATCCGATTCGACGCCAACGCCATGCAGGACATCGGCGGCTTCCATGAGCATGCGCTGCTCGGTAAGATCGCCCACGCGTTGGATACGTCCAGGGGCATGGGCAAAGACGAAGCGCGGCCGGTGGAATCAGGCGTGGACGTGCGCACGCTGAGCTTCGAGCGGCTGGTGCAGGAATTGGCTGAAAACCATCAGTTGTTCGTGATGGACCCAAAAGGCGCGCCGATGCGTGAGCAGGTGTTTGCAGGCAATCCTTGCTTCCTGCTGACCGACCACATCCCGATGCCGAAAAAGATTTTCCCGAGCCTTGAACGCATGGGTGCGAAGAAGGTCGCGCTGGGATCGAAGATGCTGTTTGCATCACAGTGCGTGGTGTTGATCCACCATGAGCTGGACCAGCGATAGCGCGCCCACCGGCAAACTGCCCGTGGCCTGCTCGCGACGGGATTTTTTGATCAGGCCGTCTTCGCAGCGGCCATCGCATGGACGTCGGACGCCTTGAGCGCCTTGCCGCCGATGGCCCAGTCGCCGCCTTCGAACTCCTTGATGCGAACCGTCGTGACGCCGCGTAGGCTCTCGCCTTCCACGGCGACAACGGCTTCCGTGACCTTGCTGATGAGCGCCTGCTTTTGCTGCGGAGTGAATACGTCCTTGATGACGTCGATGGTGACCATGGGCATGGGAATTCTCCGTTGGGTGTTGTTTGAGTGTTGGGTTCCGGCATCCGAACCACCTCGACGCCTTGGATCAAATTTCAACACGCCCCCACTACCCACCCTTGGAGGATTTCTGGAGGCTTTCTGGAGGTTTGCTGGAGATATGCCGAAGATCGCGCTGTAGCTGCTCTATGCTGCCGGCATGATCTACCGTTTCGACATTTTCGAGCTGGATCTGGCGAAGCTGGAGCTGCGCGCCGATGATGCGGTGCGCCCGGTCGAGCCGCAGGTGTTCGCCTTGCTCGCGTTGCTGGTCGGCAATCGCGAGCGCGTTGTCTCCAGGGACGAAATCATCGAAACCGTGTGGGACGGACGCGTGGTATCGGACTCGGCCATCGATAGCCGGATCAAATCGGCGCGACAGGCACTCGGCGACGATGGCAAGTCGCAGCGCTTCATCAAGACCATCCATCGCAAGGGTTTCCGTTTCGTGGCGGACGCGCGAGTCGCCACATCCGGTGCGGTAGCGCTTGCTGGCGATGCGAACCCACCCCTGGCTGCCGGGCATGGCGTGCGGCCGTCCATCGCGGTGCTTCCGTTTCGACACGTCGGCCCAATTGGACCCTACGCCACGCTGGCCGACGCGTTGCCGCACGAACTGATTGCCGATCTAGCACGCCTGCACTGGCTGTTCGTTACCGCGCGTGAGTCATCGTTCCGGCTGCGTGGCGCCGAGGCTGACCCGATCGAAATCGGCCGGTTGCTCAACGTGAGCTATTACCTGTCGGGCAGCGCAGAAACGGTCGGCAAGCGGCTGGCAGTGATGGTCGAGTTGATCGATACCCGTGATGGCGGCATCGTCTGGGCGGAGCATTTCGCGGTCGCGATCGAGGACGTGCACCAGCTGCGCGAGGAGATCCGCACGCAGACACTGGCCGCGCTCGAAATCAGGATTCCATTGCATGAGGCGGCGATTGCACGCCTGTCGGTGAGCGAGAACCTCGATGCCTGGTCGGCCTATCATCTCGCCCTTCAGCACATGTACCGCTTCAATCGCGCGGACAACACCGCCGCCATGGGATTGTTCCAGCAATCGATCACGAGGGATCCGGGCTTCGCGCGTGCCCACGCGGGACTTTCGTTTCTGCATTTCCAGAACGCGTTCATGCACCACACCGACGACGTCGCCGGCGAAATCGCCCTGTCGCGGCAATTCGCAACGCGAGGCCTGGAACTCGACCCCATCGATCCGTTCGTCAATTTCGCGATGGGTCGCAGCTTCTGGCTGGAAGGCGACCTCCTGAGCAGCCTTGGTTGGCTGGAACGCGCCACCACGATCAGCCCGAACTACGCGCAAGGCATCTATGCCCGCGCATGGGCCGAGTCACTGGCGGAGCGCAGCATCGAAAGTCGTGAACACGTCGACCTGGCGATGCGCCTGAGCCCACTCGACCCGCTGCACTACGCGATGGTCGCCACCCGCGCACTCATCCACATGATGCAGGGCGAGGACGCCGAAGCGGCCGTTTGGGCCGAACGTGCGGCACGCGCACCCGGCGCCCATGTGCTGATCGCCATGATCGCGATAGCCGCCCATGCCCTCGCAGGCGATACGATCAAGGCCAGCGCATGGTCGAGCAATGTGCGCGTACGCAATCCGGCCCTGGGCCGCGATGACTTCTTCCTTGCCTTTCCGATGCAGTCGGCAATCACGCGTGCACGCGTGTCAAAGGTGCTCGCCACGTTCGGGTTCTGAAGGCTGGCGCGGATTAACCACGCAACAGGATGACCGGAAGCGCCATCAGGCCCAGCACGAACGCGATGGCGAGCACGAGCATCGCGATGCGCAGCGGCTCAGCGCGTACCACCGTTGCGAAAGTTTCCGCAGTGCCTGCGCGCTTGGCAGCTGCATAGTCGTCCCGGGCGCGGGCGCCGCGCTGCCGCTGGTAGTCGTCCATCAGGCGCTTGGCCTCAACGATGGCCGCGTCTTCCCTCACCCAGATCCCGCCCGCCGATATCCCCCACATGTTGGGCTTGGTTTCGTAAAACGCGATCCGATTCGCATCGAGCATCGCGCGCACGTCGTCGGCCTCGTCTTCGGGCACGTTGCGCAGGTTCAGAAGCAGTTTCGACATGGCGCGATGATAGCGGAAGCGGAAAAGGAGTTTGAGGAGATCGACAGGAGCCCGGTGGCGAGGCCTGGCATACGCGATTCCAATCACCTGCCTTTGTCATTTCTGCAGCGACACTGGTTTTTCGCACCCAAATGGAACGTCCACATGGCGCAACGACGCTGGCCGGAATCGGTTGGACATTATCTGCGAGCGCTCGCGGTCGATGCCGACGACTTGCTTGATACGACGCATCGCCGCCTCAATGACCGCTTCGGGTTTGAACGGCCGCAGCACATTGCCGCTTATCGCGTCGCCGCCGACGCAACGGGCGTTGAGCTGACCGGCCGCGTGCTGGCCAGGCCACCGATGGGCGGGCCCCAGGATGATGACGGCTGGTGGGACAATCTGCTCAACACCTATCGGCGCTTCGATGCCGAAGAATCTCCGGGAATCTCGCTGCACGCGCATTTCCGGAATACGAGCGCGGATACCGTGACCGATGCAGAAGGGTTCTATCGCGTGCGACTGGAGACGGAGCCCGCGACCAGCAGTGCGCTCTGGGACAATGCCAGCGTGTCGCTCGCCGATGGCAGCTTGCTGACGCCGCAGCCGGTGCTGCAGGTCGGCGCCGACGTGCAATTCGGCGTGATTTCCGACATCGACGACACCGTCCTGAAAAGCAGCATCCTTGACTGGAAGACCGCCGCGCAACTGACGTTCCTGCACAACGCGCGTACCCGCAAGCCCCTGCTCGGGGTGGCAGCGCTGTATCGGGCATTGCAGCTTGGCACGCGTGGCAATGTCGCCAACCCGATCTTCTACGTGTCCAATTCACCCTGGAACCTGTACGACCTGCTGGAGGATTTCCTCGAGCTGAACGCCATTCCGTATGGTCCGATTTCGCTTCGGCGTCTCGGGTTGGGAGAGCACGAAACTCTCGGCCCCGGCGATGGGCAGAAATTCGAGCGCGTGCGTGATGTGATGCAGCGGTACCCGACCCTTCGCTGGGTGCTGCTGGGCGATTCCGGCCAGGCAGACGCAGAGGTCTACAGTCG
>JBBSTP010000015.1:0-20423 GCA_038235795.1 Lysobacterales bacterium
GTGGGGACGTGATCATATCGCAAGATCGCGATGAAAGGATGAATCAGTGTGCCATGGACGACACACGGAACGGCAGGATCTTTGCGGCCGGCCGCAAGCGCTGGCGCAGCAGGTCGGCGGCAAAGTGGAAATCCCGGCCCAAATCCTTGCGGCTGAACGGTGTCCCCAGCTCGCGCACCACGACCTCGAACGCGTTCAACCCGTTGTGCGCGATCAGCGACCAGACCTCGTATTTACGCTGGTTCATCGACGCCACCAAGCTGCGGTTGCTGTTGTGTGCGAAGACGAATGGCTGACTCAGTGCATCGAGTTCGGCCTGCGCCAACGGGCCATCGATCACGCACACCTCAAGCAACCCGGCCAACTGGCGTGCGGCCATGACATGCAACTGTTTCAGGTCCGCCACCAGGCCCGGCAGCACCAGTACGGTGCCGGTAGCCGCGTTCATCAGCACGACATAGGGATTGCGGTCGATGAAATCGATGTCCGCATACCAGGCGCCCAACGGGTTGTCCGAAGCCGGAGGCTCCGGCAACTTGGCCGGTTGGCGCAGGCGCTTGAGGAGTTTTTGCGAGCAGTGAAGGGCGGTCATGGATTCAAACTTTCGCAAGCCGCAGTTGCGCGGAATCGAAATCGCCAATGGGCGTCAGTCGATTCTCCTCAGGTTCGAGGCGTTTGAAGGATTCGCCTGCGCGCCGCCCGACAGCGACAACATGCCCGTATTGCGGATGCCGGCTGCCGGCGATCTTCAATACCTCGCTGGGTACATTCCATAGCTGCGGTCCTTTGACCTCCACCAGCACGATATTGTCCTGGGACTTTCGGCCTTCCACGCTGACCACGAAGTCCGGATAGAAGCCGGCGCCATGATCCCAACCAAATAGCGCGACTGAAGTGGGATGGCGAACCGGATTGCGATGCCACCAGCGCACGCTGCTGTCTGCATCAAGCAATTTGGAGAACGCCAACTCGTCGTTGTTGAGGCCTTCGGGAAAGCGGCCATAGGCATTGCGGCGTGCCTCCAGACCTACTGCATCGAAGCCAACCAGCGCGGGCAGATCCACGTCATGCGTGTAGAGATCATCCAGTCTTGCGCGTTTGAATGCGGTGCGAAGCAGTTGCGGGTGATGCGCCAGCACAAGATCGAGGCGGTGGTCGAGTTCTTCCGGATCCTCGGGCGGACGGATGTTGTTGCGCTTGAGCGCTTCGCCGAAGCGTTCGGTCAGCGCGTGCAACAACTTGTTGCGCTGCAGTTCGCCGAACAACCCGAACTGCTTGTCCACACGCCCGGCAACGGCAGCAGCATCCAGCTGGGCCAGGATGATGCTGTCCTCATCCGGGTTTTCACTGAGGTGACGGCTATCGAACATGTCCCGCGATTTGCGTTCGACCTGCGCCCATTCGCCCTGCTGGCTGGCCAGCGTTTCAGCGCTGAAATCAACCAGCGTGGCGATGCGCTCCTCGATGTCGCCGCTGATCTCAGGAAGGGCCTCTGTCACCAGCTTTGCGGGAACCAACGGCTTGCGTTGTGCCTGCACTTGCCGGCGCGCGTCCGCGCGCAAGGCCGTGCTCAATCCGGATGCCGCCAGACTATTGGAAGGTGCCGATGTCGCCTGCGATTCGTCATGCGCGAACAAGGGAATGGCATGCGCGAAGTCCGGGTCGGCTGTGGGCTGGAACGCTTCGATGGAAGCAGAAACCGTGGATGCGTCGCGGCGGAACAGTGCAGGCGCTTCGTTCTGCCGCACCACCTGCACCTGCGGCTGGCCGGCGATCACCGTCACCACGGTCTGGGTGCCAAGTTCCGGGCCCTGCGTTTCCATTGCATTGATCAGCTTGCCAGCATCCAGCAAGCCTTCCTGCGATTCGTAGTTGGCCAGGAACACATAACCAAAGTCGAATTCGCGGGGCAGGTCCTTGCGGCCCTGCAGGAGTGGATGCACGCGCATCAAACGGCCAACCACCTGCACACCGAAGCTTGCATCACGCACGCCACGCAACGCGCTCAAGGTGAAGGCGCGCGGGGCATCGAAGCCAAGCGCTACCGCCATCTTGAATACCAACACTTCGACATTCGGATCGGCAGCCAGTGCGATCAGATCCGGATCGGGTTCTGCAGCTGAATGCGTGCGCACCGAACTATCGGAAAACTTCCATTCCTCGACCAAGCGCAGGCGCACTTGTTCAATCTGGCTGGGCGCGCCCTTGATGCGTTGATGGCTCTTGTCGTCCGGCACCTGTACCAGCATCAATGGCGTCAGGGGCACGCCGTGTTCGGCCAGCAACGCCTTGATTTGCCGATGCAGGCGCACGCACTCATCCAGCGCGGTGTGCTCGAAGTCGATCAGCGATTTTTCATCGTCGTTGCGGGCGATGAAGCGGACCAGTTTCACGCCGCGCTTGAGCAAACCTGCATCCACGCCATCCATGCGGCTCAGGCTGGCCAATCGGTCGCTGCCGCCCAGGTGGTAGCCAGTATCGCGGGCGAAGCGGCGCGCATCCTCGTCGTCGGGCGTGGCAGTCATCAGCAGCGCGTAATCGGGCTTGAGCACGTCGGCGAAGAAGCGCTTGGCTTCCTTCGCGGATTGGAAGCCGTGGTGCGCCTCGTCCACCACACAGGCAATGCGGTAGCCAGCGGCGCGCGCCTGCACGATCAGCGCATCGATGGATACCGCCGCATCGGATTTGCTGCGAGCAAGTCGCGCCTCCTTGTTGGCGGCGGCCACGCTTTGCCACGTGGTGACGAAGACAGCGCCGGGGTTGAGCGCATCCAGCCGCCGGTCGGTGCCCAAGTCCAGCAGCGGCAATTGCGGTGCCTGGTCGCACAGGGCACGGCGTGCTTGCTCAATCACACCGGTGAACGGCGCAAACCAGAACCACAGGAGACGTTCGCCGCCGTTGTCGGCACCGGACAGGCTCGCCATGGTGTCGATTGCCAACAACGTCTTGCCGGAACCGGTGGGTGCCTGCAGCATCACCGCCGCATCGCGGTGGCGGATCAGGTCGCGCTCTTGTTCTGGCGCATCGTCGCCAAGCTCGTCGTAGCGTTGTCGCACCTGCGCGAATTGCAAGGCAAGTCCGTCGCAGACCTCCTGCTGGAACCGTTTCAGGGCATGCGGCATGGTGGGGTCCGGTCAGCGGCCGAAGCGTTCGGCAAGGGTCTGGGGGATGGGCAGCGCATCGATGCGCCCGGCAAAGGCTTGCAGCCGCTCGGGTGCCCAGCTGTACACGCTGGCGCGCGGGCCATGCCAGTTGTCCAGCCATGTCTGCAATGCGTCGGTGTTGGCGGCATCGAGGTCAGGCAAGTACGCAATCGCGGTATCGGCCTGGATGGCCGACACAAACCCGCGCCCGCGCCACGCATCCAGCGGCAGGCCGTGCATCAGTTGCAGCGCATGCCAGGTTTCCACATGACCCAAACGGCGGTTGAGGCGGTGACGGGCGATGCGTCGCGTGCGCAGGTAGGCGAAGCCGCCGCCCAGCCCTTCGACGTGCTCGCCTTTGACATTGGTATAGCCACCCAGTACGCGGCGCACGCGCTGCGCGCAGACATCGCGGCAAAGATTCTTGTCGGGTGCATCGGTGGTGGCTTCGGTGCTGCTGACCAGAATGAACTTGCGGTTGCCACCGTCTTCAGCGTTGAGTTTGGCGACCGCATGAGCGGTGGTGCCGGAGCCGGCGAAGAAGTCGAGGACGGTGTCGTCGGGTTTCATTGCGATCTGTAATACGCGCTCAATTAGCCGCACGGGCTTGGGCGTATCAAAGGCGGTTTGTGTGCCGAAGATTGACTGGATCTCCTTGCGAGCCTCGTCTGTATGTCCAACCTCTTCGTGTGGCCACCATGTCCAAGGAACTAAGCCTTCGACTTCAGATAGATATCGAATGACGCTCGGCTGTGCTTTACCGTCTTTGCCGAAATAGATGCGCCCGCCCGCCTTCAGCTTTTTGAATTCGGGTTCGATGGTTGACCAGCAACGCCCTTCGGGCGGGATATGGGTTCGTCCGTCGGGACCTTCGATTTGATACATCTGATTCGGTCGAAAGCCTTGCGCCGTCATCGGTATGCCGCGCCATCTACCTCGTGGGTCATTGTTGGGATTTCGATAGATCTTGGCTTGCGCTTCTGTCAAGGGAATTCGACCACGCGTTTGCTTGAATAAATCTGGATCACGTGCGAACACCAACAGATATTCGTGCGCGTCACCAATAGCACCGCGGTTTTCCCGCGAGTAGCGTTTCTGCCACACGCATGTCGCAACGTGACCGTCGTCTCCAAACACCCGATCCATCAACATCCCCAACCGGAACAGCTCGTTGTCATCGATGCTGACAAAGATCACCCCGTCATCGGCCAGCAACTCCCGCGCAAGTTGCAAGCGCGTGTGCATGAACTCCAGCCATAGCGAATGCCGGAAGCGGTGGGTCTTGTCGACGAACCGGTCGTTGTAGACGAAGTCGCGGTTGCCGGTGTTGTAGGGCGGGTCGATGTAGATGCAGCGAATGCGGGCCTTGTGGCTCAGGCGCAGCGCACGTAGGGCGTCGTAGTTGTCGCCTTCAATGATCAGGTTCTGCCACGGCGCATCGCCATGGCTGAGCGACTCGTCCAGGTCCAACGCGACGAAGTCACGGTTGCGTACGGTTTCCGGGTCCAACTCACCACCGGCGTCGGTTGGGCGTTCCCAGACCAGGCCCAGTGGTTGCTCGGCATCGTTCCGCTCAAGCAAGCGGATCAGGATGTCCCGATCCAGGTGCGCATATTTGGATGTCACGGAAACGGTGCCCCGGGCGCGTAGCGATTGGCAAGGATAGCAATGGTGCGCGTCACTGCGGCCCGGAAGAGCCAACCCAACCCCAACCCTCCCCTTCAGCAAGGGGAGCGAACGAGAGCATTTTGCGCGGGGTTATACCACCAGCCTATTTCTGGTGGGATAACTCCATGAGCCCGATGACGCCGCCAGAATCAGCTCGGATCGGCGTTATACGCAAAGTCGTATTGATTGCGTATAACAGTGGGAGTACGCTCAAGCTCGCCTGCACACTGGGAGTCCCGCATGCCCCGTTTCGCGCCGCTTTCGTTATCCGCCCAGACATCCTACGCACAGCTGCTGGATGCGGTGCATGGCGCGGAACTGACTCGTACTGTGGCCAACTTGCGCGGTACATTCGCGCGCAAAATCGTGCGTGGACGCGAGTACTGGTATTTCCAGTACACCGAGATTTCCGGAAAAGTGCGACAGGTCTATGTGGGGCCGCAAAGCGAACGCGTGCAAGCGCTCATAGACACCCATGCGGCAGGGGGTGCCGAGCCCGCGTTGGAGGCATTGACGCGTTCGACCGCAGCGCTAGGCAATGCGCCGGTCCTGGCGCGGCATTTCAAGGTGGTGCAGCGGTTGTCGGATTACGGGTTCTTCCGTGCGGGTGGCGTGCTGGTGGGGACGCATGCCTTCCTGACCTTCGGCAACATGCTGGGCGTGCATTGGGAAGACGGCCAGCGCACACAGGATGTCGATTTTGCGCATGCCGGCAAGCAGCTGGCGATTGCACTGCCAACGAACGTGGAGATCGATACGCATGCCGCGATCGAATCATTGCAGATGGGGCTGTTGCCGATCGTGCATGCGGACGGAGGGACAGGTGCGACCTATCTTGATCCGCGTGATCCCGAATTCCAGCTGGATTTCCTCACGCCACTGCATCGCGGTGGCAGCGAACCATTCCGGCACCCGCAACTCGGGATCAAGTTGCAGCCGCTGAAATTCATGGAATACCTGCTGCAGGATGTGCAACAGGCCGCCTTGTTTACATCTGCAGGGGGCGTTGTGCTGGTGAATGTGCCGCATCCGGCACGCTATGCACTGCATAAGCTGATCGTGGCAGGCGAGCGCCCGGCATCGCGTATCGCCAAATCAAACAAGGACGTGCAACAGGCCGCTGCCTTGTTGGCTGTAATGCACGAGCAAGCCGCATGGCAGGTCGATGAAGCTTGGCAAGATCTGGTGGCGCGTGGCCCAGGATGGCGTTCGCGTGTCGTGCGCGGTCGTGATGCGTTGTTGCGGGTTGCGCCGGAGCTGGATGCGGCGGCCTGGTTGCGTTTGCCGCACGATTGAACGGCTGGCATCGGCGGACGTCGGGCGCAAACAAAACAGGCCACATCGCTGCGGCCCGTCTGGAATGGCAAGAGCCCCTCACCCCAACCCTCGCTCCGCACCCAGCCTGCACCAGCGGTGCAGGCGTTCGATGGCACGCGTACCAGTGGTGCGCAAACCGTGCCGCGTCACCCCGTAAACGGGCGGGGGGCAAAGCAGGCCAGAGCGCGTTACTTCAGCTTCGCAGCCTTGCGCAGTTCCTCGGCCTTGTCGGTCCTCTCCCAGGAGAAGGCGGTGGCCTTGTGCTCCACGCCGGCACTGTCGGTGTAGCTGGCGTCCTTCGGCTTGCGGCCGAAGTGGCCGTAGGCAGCGGTCTGTTGATAGATCGGGTGGATCAGGTCGAGCATCTTGATGATGCCGTAAGGGCGCAGGTCGAAATGGCTGCGGATCAGCTTCTCGATCTGCGAGTCCGCGATCTTGCCGGTGCCAAAGGTGGTGACCGAAATGCTGGTCGGTTCGGCCACACCAATGGCGTAGCTGAGCTGCACTTCGCACTTGTCGGCCAGGCCGGCGGCGACCAGGTTCTTGGCCACGTAGCGTGCGGCGTAGGCGGCCGAGCGGTCGACCTTGGACGGATCCTTGCCCGAGAACGCGCCACCACCGTGGCGGGCCATGCCGCCGTAGGTGTCAACGATGACCTTGCGCCCGGTCAGGCCGCAATCGCCGACCGGCCCGCCGATGACGAAAACGCCGGTCGGGTTGATGTGCACCTTGTTCTTCGGCAGCACGTCCATCCACTTCTTCGGCAGCACCGGCTTGAGGATGTACTCCCGCACCGCCTCGATCAGGTCCTTCTGCTTGATGTCCGGATCATGCTGGGTCGACAGCACCACGGCATCAAGGCCTTCGATCTGGTGGGCGTTTTCGGTATAGCGCAAGGTGACCTGTGACTTCGCATCCGGGCGCAGCCACTTCAGCTTGCCGTTCTTGCGCATCCTGGCCTGCTGTTCGACCAGCCGGTGGCTGTAATAGATCGGCGCCGGCATGAATTCCGGCGCTTCGTTGCAGGCATAACCAAACATCAGGCCCTGGTCTCCGGCGCCCATGTCTTCAGGCTTCTTCTGCTTCTTCTTGCTGCCATCCACGCCGGCGGCAATGTCGAGCGACTGCTTGCCGATCAGGTTGAGTACGCCACAGGTGGCGCCATCGAAGCCGACCTGGCTGCTGTTGTAGCCGATATCCAGGATCACCTTGCGGGTCAGCGCCTCGAGGTCGATCCAGGCCGACGTGGTGACTTCGCCGGCGACGATCGCGACACCCGTCTTGACCATGGTTTCGCAGGCCACGCGGGCGCGTTTGTCCTGACGCAGGATCGCATCCAGCACCGCGTCGGAAATCTGGTCGGCGATCTTGTCCGGATGGCCTTCGGACACCGATTCGGAGGTGAACAGGTAGCTCGACATCGGGCTTATATCCTTATATTCGGATGAAAAGATGGTTGCGCATGATACATGGCCTCAGGCAAGCGTGCATCTTGCGGCATTTCGGCGCGCTGCCGTGTTGTGCGGGCGTTAATTGGCCCGACTGAAGTGGCCGCGGATGTGACGCGGCGGATTAGCGCCAGAGCAGGGTCGTGGCGACCAAGGCCCCCAGCAGGAGGGCGAAGATCAGCACGATGGCGCCTGCAGGCACGGGTTCCCGCCGCGCCCATCGCGCCAGCCGCAGGAACCCGTTGATCGGTCTTGCCGTCACCGGCCGCCTGTCCAGGAACCGGCCGAGGTCATCCGCAAGGGCGCGGGCCCCGGGGTAGCGTTGGGCCGGATCCTTGGCCAGGCATTTGAGGCAGATCGCCTCCAGGTCGGGCGGTATGCGGACCAGGGTCGATGGCAACGGAACGGCGTGCTCGCGCAGGCTCCGCAGGACCTCGATCGGGTCGGGGCCTTCGAAGGGGGGTTGGCCGGTGACCATTTCGTACAGCACGATGCCCAGGGCCCAGATGTCGGTTGCCTGCGTGAGAGGCGGCCCATTGCGGCACGCCTGTTCCGGCGCCATGTAACTCGGCGTGCCGCCCATCCGTGCGTGGTCCAGCGATTGCTGCAGCTGGCGCGCCAGGCCAAAATCCGCGATCAGCGGTTCGCCGCGCTCGTCGATCAGGATGTTGCCGGGCTTCAGGTCCAGGTGCAGGACCCCGAGGCGATGCGCATAATCCACGGCCTCGGCCAGCGCCTGCAGCACGGTGGCGGCCCGCGACGGGGAAAACCGGCCTTCGGCCTGGAGCCGTTGCGACAAACTGCGACCTGGCACCAGCTGCATCGCGTAGTAGATCAGTCCGGCGTATTCGCCCATCTCGTGGACGATGACGACGTGTGGGTGTTGCAGGACGGCGGCGTGGTGGGCCTCCCTCCTGAGGTTGTCGATCAGGTCTTCCGGCGCCTGAAGGCCGGCGGCCAGCAGCTTGATCGCGACTTCCCGATCCAGACTGCGTTGCCGCGCACGGAAGACAATGCCCGTTCCGCCCTGGCCGATCTGCTCGAGCAGCTCGTAGTCGCCGAAGTCGCGCTGTGCGGGATCGGCCAGATCGATACGCAGGCTGCCATCTTCGCAGGGCGCCCAAGGTGAGCGGTGGCCATCGTCGTTG
This sequence comes from Lysobacterales bacterium, assembly GCA_038235795.1. Classification (GTDB taxonomy): domain Bacteria; phylum Pseudomonadota; class Gammaproteobacteria; order Xanthomonadales; family Xanthomonadaceae; genus Thermomonas. The sequence goes on from JBBSTP010000015.1 coordinate 8,725, forward strand.
CAACCACCCGTCGAGGTCGAGAAGGCTACACGGGCCAGTGCCGGGTCGAGCCACCAGCGGCTGCGACGCAGGGATGTCGGGTCGTGGGGACTGTTCGGCCCGCCCATGGCTTGCGGCGCGGTCAGCGCACCTTTGTCGCCGGGGACGATGTCGGCCACTTCACGCCAGTCCGGCGTCGTCGAGCATGGTCTTGCGCAGTTCCCCGAGTTCGAGCTCCAAGGCCTCACTGCTGCCCACGGTGCGCAGCAATTCCAGGCGCACCAGCTGGCGCAGGCGGTTGCGCAGGCGCGAGACCTGTGCGGCGAGGGTGTTGCAGCGCAGACCTGTGATCGCGGCGAGGCGGCGCAGTTCCACGCCGTCGCCACGTTCCAGCATCAGGGGTGCGAGCTGCTCGAAACGACCACCCTTGCCCGCGCCTGCCCACTCCCGGTGCAGCCGAGCAACGGCACGCTGGACCACCGTCTGCATCCATACGCGCGTAAATGCGCGCTCGGGTGATTCGTCGTGGTCGCACAGCCCTGCGGGGTCGATCGCATCCGGGTGGCGGCCGCCGCCGCGCTTGATCGCGTGGGCGTGCGCCTGGCGATCGACCAGGAACCGGCGCACCGTGGTGAGCAGCAGCGAGCGAAAGCGGCCTTTCAGCGGATCGGCATGGACGTACCACCCGCGCTGCAGGAACTGCACAAAGTACTCCTGGGTGAGGTCCTCGGCATCCACCGGGCTGTAGCCGCTTCTGCGCACGTAGGCCAGGACAGGCGGCCGATAGGCTCGACACAATTCCTGCAGCGCTTGGCCGGCATGGGCGGGATCGTCGCGGAGCGTTTCAATCAGGCTCCAGCGGGTGGTGTGGAAATGCTGCATGGCGCATCGTCCGGCAATGCCGAGCTGGCCCGGCGCAACCGCCGTGCTGCATACAACGCCCGAGCCTTGCGAATGCGGCCATGTCCCGCCGCATCCATTTGCAAGCGGTCTCCGACGTCCGGACGATCAGCGGCCCACGGTCAGCTGATATGAAAGAGCGTGGCACGGGGGTCGGGCGCGTAGTCACGACGCGTGCGGTCCAGGCGGCCTTTGCTGGCGTGCGCTTGCAGCATCGCTTCCAGCCAATGCTCCCGGCTCAGGCCGGTCTGCGTGACAGGCACCTTGGCGAATGCGGCAGCGACCTGGCGGAACCGGCAGAAGTCCTCGTAGTCGGCCAATTCGTCACGCAGGCGTTGCAGGGCGACGTCGATCAGGACCGCATCATCGAGTCCCCCGACTACCGGCTCCGACGCGGGTAACAGGCGATCCGGATCCTCCCGGTAGCGGTGCAGCACGTCCATGCTGTGGCGCACCCCCGCCACCGGTTCCCAGTCCGGGTCGTTGACCAGCTCCTCCAGTCGGGTCAGCGCCATCAGCCTGGATGCGATGAACGCCGAGCGTCCGTTCTTGGCGTGGCGCGCCAACAATCGCCGTCCCGCGGTGACGATCTGATCCTGGCTGAGCGCCGGGGAGTCCGGGCTCAGCTCATGCAGGACGTCGTTGAAGTGCTGCATGCGATCAAGCTCAAGTTCGTATTCGCCAATGCGATGGCGGCGCCCACCATCCGTCAGGAAGTCGAGAAATCCATTGGGGAAGGTGATGGTGTCGTGGTTGCGCGGCTGGGTGTGCATGCTTGTCTCCGTTGAGTCGATGGGCTCGATAGTGGATACGGGAATCCTGCCCGCCGATGACGGTCGGCCGGCATCGAGGCCCGTCAATTCGGGAGAACGCGCCAGCGGTTCAAGCCGCTGCGGCAGCTTCGGGCGCGACGCCAGCCACCAGCGCGTCGAAGTAATCGCGGGTCAGGCGCAGCTGCTCGTCGGCGCTGACGGCCTGGTTCACCACCGCGCGGAAGGCGTGGTTCTCGGGACGATCCTTGGCATACCAGCCCAGGTGCTTGCGGGCGATGCGCACACCCATTTCTTCGCCATAGAACGCGTGCAGCGCCTGCAGATGGCCGAGCAGGATCGTGCGCACCTCGCCGACTGAAGGCTCCGGCGTGCGTTCGCCGGTGGCCAGGAAATGCGCGATCGCGCCCATCAGCCATGGCCGGCCTTGCGCCGCACGGCCGACCATCACCGCATCAGCGCCGGTGTGGCGCAGCACCCACGCCGCTTTTTCCGGCGAGTCAATGTCGCCATTGGCAATCACCGGGATCCGCGCGCGCGCCTTGATCATCGCAATCGTGTCGTACTCGGCCGCGCCGCCGTAATGCTGGTCGCGGGTGCGACCGTGGATGGCGAGTGCTTTGATCCCGGCGTCCTCGGCGATGCGTGCGATCTCGGGCGCATTGCGGTGATCGCGATCCCAGCCGGTGCGGATCTTCAGGGTGACCGGCACGTCGACGGCCCTGGCCACCGCTTCGACGATGCGTGCGACCAGGTCGGGTTCCCGCATCAATGCCGAGCCGGCCCACGCGTTGCAGACTTTCTTGGCCGGACAGCCCATGTTGATGTCGATCAATTGCGCGCCATGCTCGACGTTATGCCGGGCCGCGTCGGCCATGATCGCAGGCACGGTGCCGGCGATCTGCACGCTGACCGGGTCGGGTTCACCGACGTGGTCCATCCGGTGCAGGGACTTGGCGGTGTTCCAGAAGCGCGGATCGGAGGTAGTCATCTCCGACACCGCGAGGCCTGCACCCAGTTGCTTGCACAATAGCCGGAATGGCTTGTCGGTGACCCCCGCCATCGGGGCGAGGATCACGCGCGGGTCGATGTGGTGGCGGCCGATCTGCATCGGACAAGTGTAATCATCGGCTGCCGGCAGCGGCCGCAAACGGCGAAGCCCGGCACGGGGCCGGGCTTCGGAATTCCAGGTGATGACGCCTTGGTTAAACGCTGTCGAAGCGCGCGGCAAGTTCGGCGCGCGCTGGCATCGCCAGCGCTGCGCCGTCGCGTTCGGTCGACAGGCCGGCATAGCAGCTCGCGAAGCGCACGTGTGCGTTGAACACCAGTTGCGGATTACCTGCCAGCGACGCGGCCAGCGCGCCGTTGAAGGCGTCGCCGGCGCCGGTCGTATCGATTGCGCGTACTGTTTCCGCGGCGATCCGGTAATACGCGCTGGTGTCTCCGCGCAAGCGTTTGTCCGGATGCGAGACGAAACAACCACTGGCGCCCAGCGTGACGATCACCGTGCTGTCGTGGCCAAGCTGCCGGCACAACGCATGCAGGCGGCTTTGGTCAAGGCTGCCGACGTCGTCGGCTTCGATGCGCTCGCCGACATGGCGGCCTAGCAGCGCGGCGAATTCGGTTTCGTTCGGGGTCAGGATGTCGGCCAGTTCCAGCTGTGCGCCACCGATGGTGGCGTTGGCGGGGGCGGGATTGAGGACGGTCAGTGCACCACGTTCGCGACCAAGCCGGAGGGCTTCCTGCACCGCGTCGATCGGAGATTCCAGCTGGGCCAGCACCACGTCGATACCATCGATTGATGCCAGTGTCCCCGCGACGAAGCCCGGGTCCAGCAAGGCATTCGCACCGGCGCCAACCACGATACTGTTGCGGCCCTCTGCGTCGACGTAAATGCCGGCGGTGCCGGTGGGCAGCGCGCATTCGGCCTTGCGCAGGTCGATGCCGTTCGCGCTGCACAGCGCGCGTGCGAGCTGCGCGCCGGGGTCATCGCCAAGCGCGCACACGAAGCTGGTTTGCGCGCCTGCGCGACACGCCGCCATCGCCTGGTTGAAGCCCTTGCCACCGGGGCCGCTGCGGTACTCACCGGCCAGCGTCGCGCCAGCCTGCGGCAACGACGCCACCCGCCAGACATGGTCGACGTTGAAGGAGCCCACCACGCAGACACGGCCCGTGCGGCAGCCAAACGCGGGGCGCTCAGGGATTGCTGACATCGGTCTTGTCGTGAATGCTTGCGCTCGCCTGCGCGCGGGGTACACCACCGGTGTTGTGCCGATGCTTGAACAGCGGCACGAACAGGATCGCCATCGCCAGCGAGTAAAGCGCGAATGCCGTCCAGATCCCCTGCCAGTCCTTGCAGATTGTCGTCATGTCATTGCAGCCAGCCGCGGTGAAGAACTGGTCGATGACGAACCCGGCAATGAGGCTGCCCAACACGGCGCCGATGCCATTGGTCATCAGCATGAACAGGCCTTGCGCCGACGCGCGAATGCGCGGGTCGCTCTGCTGCTCCACGAACAGCGAGCCGGAGATGTTGAAAAAATCAAACGCCATGCCGTACACGATGCAACTGGCGATGATCATCCAAAGACCCGGACCCGGGTCGCCAAACGCGAACAGACCGAAACGCAGGAACCAGGCCAGCATGCTGACGGTCATCACGGTCTTGATGCCGAAGCGTTTGAGCACGAAGGGAATCGCGAGGATGAACAGCGTTTCGGAAATCTGCGAGATGGACATGATGATGGCGGGGAACTTCACCGCCAGCGTGTCCTTGTACGCATCGACCTTGGCGAAGTCGTGCAGGAACGTGTCGCCATAGGCATTGGTCAGCTGCAGGGCGGCGCCCAGCAGCATCGCGAAGATGAAGAACACCGCCATGTTGCGGTCGCGGAACAGCCGGAATGACGACAGCCCCAGCACGTCGAGCATGGAGCGGTTGTCAGCAGCCACCAGCGTCGGTGGCGCCTTCGGCAGACTGAATGCATAAAGTCCCAGCACCAGCGATGCCGCCGACGCGATGTAGAACTGTCCCGCGGAGGTTTCCAGCTTGAGCAGGCTGGTGGTCCATAGCGCCGCTATAAAACCAATCGTTCCCCAGACGCGGATTGGCGGGTAATCGTTGATGACGTCCTTGCCGTCCTGCTTGAGCGCGTTGTAAGCCACCGCGATCGCCAGCGAGATCGTCGGCATGTAGAAGATCATGGTGACCAACATCACCCAGAACATGGTGTGCGGATCGTTGACTTGCGGCACGAAGAACAGCGTCGCCGCGCCGGCCAGGTGCAGCAGGCCGTAGAGTTTTTCGGCATTGATCCATTTGTCTGCGACAACGCCCATCAGAGCCGGCATGAACAAGGATGCGATGCCCATGGTCGAGAAGATCGCGCCAAAACTTGTCCCGGACCATTGCTTGTTCTGGAACCAGTAGGCGCCGATGGTGATCAGCCACGCCCCCCAGATGAAGAACTGGAGGAAATTCATCACGATCAGGCGCAGTTTCAGGCTCACATCGATTCCCCGGTCAGGCGGGATCGTGTGTGCCCGCCGCCGCAGGGTAGGGCACAGCCGGCAACCGCGGCAATAGCGCCGGGCCAATCAGGAATCGCGCGCGAGCACCCGGTTTCGGCCTTCCAGCTTGGCCTGGCGCAGCCGCAGGTCGGCGCGGCGCAGCAATGCGGACAGATCGGCGCCATCCTGCGGCCAGACCGCGATGCCAGCGCTGAAGGTCAGTCGCCTCAGGTCCGCGCCGCTTTCCGGCGAAAACGGCTTGGATGCCACCGAGCGCCGCATCGAGTCCATCCGCTCCCAGGCGCGACCGATCGGAAGCGGTAGCAGCAGCACGAATTCCTCGCCGCCCAGGCGTGCCAGCCAATCCTTGTCCTCGGTCTGCTGCTGCAACACATCGACCACATGGCGCAACGCGCGGTCGCCGGCAAGGTGGCCGAGTTCGTCGTTGATGCGCTTGAAATAGTCCAGGTCGATCAGGCCCACCGACAGGGAACCACCGCTGCCGCGCGCGGCATCGATCAGGCCGGGGAAGCGGTGCAGCAGCCAGGTGCGGTTGGGAAGCCCGGTCAGGCCGTCGGTGCCGGACATGTCCACCAGCCGCTGCATGCGATAGACCACGGTCGCGGTCAGTGCGGTCATCAGCCCGATCAGCACCAGCCGCTGGAACTGGTTGGAGGCAGTGGCAGTTCCGTAATCAATCGAAGCCAGGCGATCCGGACTGGCCACCAGCGCGAACACCGCCAGCGCGAACAGGCCGTACTGCAGCACGGCCAGCGCGCCGGCATACAAGGTCAGCCGGCCATCGTTGCGCAGCGCAGTCATCGCGATGGAGATCAGGTAAAACACCCAGACCACCATGCTGTTGAGGCCGGTGGCGGGTGAATCCAGCGCGAGCCCGGCAAGCACCAGCGTGGTCAGGGTGACGTCATACGTGGTGGTGGCGAACGGCAGCCAGCGATAGCGGCCATGCTGGCGCGCCAAGGCCAGCCAGATCTGCGACATCACGATGGCAAGCACGGCGCCGACCAGTCCGATCATGGTTTCGCTGTACTTGCCGCCGCCGAGCAGGTTGATCAGCGGCAACAACAACAACAGCATCGACAGCAGTGCACGGATGCGCGCGACCAACAGTTCGCCGCCAGCGCCAAGTTCCAGCATCAGGGCGTCCGGTCGCGTCAGCAGACGTTGCCAGAAGTCGCGCAAGCCGGATGGCAGGTTGGGCACGCATTCATTTCCGAAAGGTCCGCTGCAGCATAGTGTGCCGCGCTGCACACGGCCAGCGATCAGGGGCCGATGCCGGCGACCGCCACCCACGCGCCAAGCAGCAGGAACACGCAGGCAGCGGCCAGGCGTGCGGCGCGCAACGGCAGGCGCTGGGCGAAGCGGCTGCCAAGCGCTACCACCGGGACGTTGGCGACGAGCATGCCGAGCGTGGTGCCGGCCACAACCATCGCCAACGAGTCGAAACGCGTGGCCAGCAGCACTGTGGCGACCTGGGTCTTGTCGCCCATTTCGGCGATGAAGAACGCGATCACGGTGGCGACGAAAGCGCCATGCGCCGGCAGGCGCTCGTCGTCAAGGGTGTCGGGCTTGAGCGTCCACAGCGCGATGCCGATGAAGCTGGCGGCGACGATCCAGCGCAGCGTCTGCGGCGTCAGCCAGGCGGCGACCAACTGGCCCAGCCAGGCCGCCAGCGCATGGTTGAGCAGGGTCGCGACCAGGATTCCGGCGATGATCGGCCATGGCTTGCGGAAGCGCGCGGCCAGCAGCAGCGCCAGCAACTGGGTCTTGTCGCCGATTTCGGCCAGCGCCACGGTGCCTGTGGACACCAGCAGGGCATTCAACATGCCATCGAACATGGAAATTCCTGAGCTTTGATCGAGACATACAATTGTCCTTCATCAGGCAGGAGCGCTGCAGCATGCAATACCGTCGTCTTGGAAGTTCCGGCCTGCAGTTGTCCGCATTGTCGTTTGGCGCGTGGGTGACCTTTGGCAACCAGTTCGGGCGCAGCGGCGCGCGCGAGATGATCGCCGCGGCCTGGGACCACGGGGTGAACTTCTTCGACAACGCCGAGACCTACGCCAATGGCGAGGCCGAACGCATGATGGGCGACGTGCTCGCCGATCTGCGGCTGCCACGCGACGGGTGGTGCGTGTCCAGCAAGGTGTTCTTCGGTGCGGTCGACGATCCGCGGCCGACCCAGAAGGGCCTGTCGCGCAAGCATGTCGTCGATGCCTGCCATGCCGCCTTGAAGCGGTTGCGGGTGGACTACCTCGACCTGTATTTCTGCCATCGCCCCGACCCGCAAACCCCGGTTGCGGAAACCGTGTCGGCAATGGACACCCTCATCCACCAGGGCAAGGTGCTGTACTGGGGCACATCGGAGTGGAACGCAGACCAGATCCGCGAAGCGCATCTTTTTGCCCATGAGCACAACCTGCAGCCGCCGACGATGGAACAGCCGCAATACAACCTGCTCGACCGGCAGCGGGTGGAAGTGGAATACGCGCCGCTGTATGCGGAGTTCGGCATGGGCACCACGATCTTCTCGCCACTCGCGTCCGGCCTGCTGACCGGGAAGTACAACGAAGGCATCCCTGCCGATTCGCGGCTTGCGCAGGACGGTTATGGTTGGCTGCCGCGAGGTTTGCAGGGTAAACGCCTCGCGGCATTGCGCCGCTACACCACGTTGGCGCAGGGACTCGGCGTGGCGCCATCGACACTTGCGCTGGCCTGGTGCCTGCGCAATCCAAACGTGACCACGGTGATGCTGGGCGCATCGAAGGTCTCTCAGCTGCTGCAGAATTTCGATGCGCTGGATCTTTCGCAGCGCTTTGATGACGACGTCTGGGGCGAGGTCGAAGCCAGCCTGGCCTGATCCTGCAATATCGTCCACAAGGCGGGGCGCCTATACTCGGCTCACCCACATTTCAGTGGTCAGGGGAGCGTCCGATGAGTGGTCCGTTACTTGCGATGATCGTGCTGTTCGCCGGCGTGGTGATCCTGTTCAAGACCGTGCGGATGGTCCCGCAGGGATACGAATGGACAGTGGAGCGCTTCGGCCGTTATACCCAGACACTCAGTCCCGGCCTGCACTTCCTGATTCCGGTGGCCTATGGGGTCGGCCGCAAGATCAACATGATGGAGCAGGTGCTCGAAGTCCCATCGCAGGACGTGATCACCAAGGACAACGCGGTGGTCAAAGTCGACGGCATCGTGTTCTTCCAGGTGTTGGATGCGGCCAAGGCGGCGTACGAGGTGGCGACGCTTGAAATCGCGGTCCTCAACCTGGTGATGACCAACATCCGCACCGCGATCGGTTCGATGGACCTGGACGAGTCGCTATCCAAGCGCGACGAGATCAACACCAAGGTGCTGATGGCGGTCGACCAGGCCACGCATCCGTGGGGCATCAAGGTCAACCGCATCGAACTCAAGGACATCGCGCCGCCGCGTGACCTGATCGACTCGATGGCGCGGCAGATGAAGGCCGAGCGCGAGAAACGCGCGAACATCCTGGAGGCCGAGGGCTTTCGCCAGGCCGCGATCCTCAAGGCCGAGGGAGAGAAGCAGGCGACGATCCTGGAAGCCGAGGGCGAGCGCGAAGCGGCGTTCCGCGAAGCCGAGGCCCGCGAGCGCCTCGCCGAGGCCGAAGCCAAGGCGACGCAGATGGTGTCCGATGCAATCGCCGGCGGCAACGTGCAGGCGATCAACTACTTCATCGCGCAGAAGTACATCGAGGCATTCAGGGAGCTCGCGCAGGCGCCGAACCAGAAATTCGTGCTGATGCCGATGGAATCGGCCGGCATGATCGGCTCGCTGGGCGGCATCGCCGAGCTGGCCCGGGAAGCATTGGGCCAGCAGTCCGGCGGCAACAGCGCGATGTCTTCGTCGAAGACAGGCGCCTGACGTATGCGCTGGGACATCTTCGGCTGGGCGGCGATCGCGTTGCTGCTGTTCGCCGCGGAGGCGCTCGCGCCCGGAGCCTTCATGCTGTGGCTGGGTTTCGCAGCGGCGGCGATATTCCTGGCGGTGTTGGTTATTCCCGCCGAAATTCCGTTGCTGGTGCAGGCCGTGGCATTCGTGGCGCTCAGCTTCGTCTCGATCCAGGTGTATCGCACCTGGTTCCGGGGTGATGAAAAAGACAGTGACCAGCCGGCACTGAACCGGCGTACCGCAGCCCTGGTCGGCCGGGTCGTGCCGCTGGAACGTGCAATCGCCGATGGTCGCGGCCGCGTGCAGATCGCCGATGCGTATTGGGATGTCGCCGGTCCCGACCTGGCGGCCGGTACCCCGGTGCGGATCACGGGGGGCGATGCGATGACGTTGCAAGTGGAAGCCGCTGTCGAGTGAGCGGTTCGCTCGGCGGTCCGGCCAGCTTCCAACCACCGGGTCTGGAATAATGAGGCCCCCACACCGCAAGGCCGCATGCATGACCCAGCAGACCATCCTCAACGACGCCCATCGCGCGCTCGGCGCCAAGATGGTCGATTTCGGCGGCTGGGACATGCCGATCCACTACGGCTCGCAAATCGACGAACACCATCTGGTCCGGCAGGACGCGGGCATGTTCGACGTCTCGCACATGACCGTGGTCGACCTCACCGGCGCGCGCGTGCGCAAGTTCCTGCGGCATCTGGTCGCCAACTCGGTGGACAAACTCTCCAAGCCCGGCAAGGCGCTGTACACCACCATGCTCAACCCGCAGGGTGGGGTGATCGATGACCTGATCATCTATTTCATGGACGAGTCCTGGTTCCGTTTGGTGGTCAATGCCGCCACCCGTGACAAGGATCTGGCATGGATCTCCCAACAGGCGGCCGACTTCGATGTCGAGGTGCGCGAGCAACCCGACTTCGGCATGGTCGCGGTGCAGGGCCCAAACGCGCGCGACAGGGTGGTCAGCCTGCTGCGCGAAGGCGACCGCGCCAAGGTCGCAAAGCTCGGCCGCTTCGCTGCACGTGAGGCGACGACCGAAGATGGCATCGAGGTGTTCATCGCACGCACCGGTTACACCGGCGAGGACGGCTTCGAAGTGGTCGTGCCGGAGGCGCGCACCGTAGACTTCTGGAATGCGCTGCTCGCTGCGGGCGTCAAACCGGCTGGCTTGGGCGCGCGCGACACCCTGCGACTGGAGGCTGGCATGAACCTGTACGGCCAGGACATGGACGAAACCGTGTCCCCGCTGGAGGCCGCGTTGGCCTGGACCGTCGCCTTCGATGAGGGTCCCGAGGGGCAGCCACGCGACTTCATCGGTCGCGATGCGCTGCAGGCGCAGCGGGATGCCGGCGTGCCACGGCAGATGATCGGTCTGGTGATGGACGACAAGGGCGTGTTGCGGCATGGCCAGAAAGTGCTGACCGCCTGCGGCGAAGGCGAGATCCTGTCCGGCACGTTCTCGCCGACGCTGGGCAAGGCGATCGCATTCGCGCGCGTGCCTGCCGGTGACATCCCGCTCGGAACCGGCGGCGATGTGCGCGTCGACATCCGCGGCCGGGAAATTCCGGTGCGGGTGGTGCGCTTTCCGTTTGTGCGAGAGGGCAAGATCCAGGACGGCATCTGAACTTTTCAGCCGCAGCTTCGCTAGACTTTCCACATCTTTCACGTTTCAAGCCACTGGAGCCCCCCGATGAGCGAGATCCCCGGCGACCTCAAGTTCCTCAAGTCCCACGAGTGGGCCCGTGTCGAAGGTGACGGCAAGGTCACCATCGGTATTTCCGACCATGCCCAAGGCTTGCTTGGCGACCTGGTGTACGTGGAGTTGCCCAGCGTTGGAGACCAGGTCGACGCAGGCAATGCGTGTGCGGTAGTGGAGTCGGTCAAGGCTGCCTCCGACGTCTACGCGCCGCTGAGCGGCAAGGTGGTCGAAGTCAACGATGTGCTGTCCGACAAGCCGGAAACGATCAACGAGGATGCCTATGGCGACGGCTGGTTGTTCGTCATGGAAATCGACGATGCCGATCAGCTCAACGATCTGATTGCTCCGGATGACTATGCCGAATTGCTGGAAGACGACGAGCACTGACGCCGGTACTCAGCGATTGGCACAACCCGCGGCGGAAACGTCGCGGGTTTTTTGTTGCGCGTCGCTCGCGATTCGATGCCGCCCGCGTGCGCGCGATGCGAAAAAAGTTCGCGCAGTTTTCGCGCAAAGCGGCTTGTGCGCTGCGCAAACGCATCTGCGCGCCACCGGCCAATCGACTGCGAGCGACGCGCAGATGCTGCGCGCAACTCGCGTGTCGGTGTGCAAGTCGCGTCCAATGCATGACCTGGGAATTTTCCGCACATACCGCTGGAAGCCGCGCCAATGCTTGCGCGCAGCGTGCGTCGATGTCGTCGTCGCGCTACCGGAAACAACTGCCGTGGGATGCGCGAGGAAAATGGGCGTGGGCGATCGGCGCAGCGATTGAAGATCATGCGGAAAAAAACGTCGCGCAATTGTTGACAGTTGAAATATGCGTGATTACGTTTCGCCCAGCAGACGTCCCCTGCAGAAGCGAGTGAGCAGACAAATCGCAAGAGCCGACAGCACAACAC
>JBBSTP010000016.1:0-19943 GCA_038235795.1 Lysobacterales bacterium
CCGAAGCGGCAGGTGAACACGCTGCCCTCCTGCCATTACACGACGGATTTATGACCAGATTGTGACGTTGTCACCATGCGTGGGTGGCATCGCGGTTGGCGGCGCCACGTTTGATGTCAAACGTCAGCTTGCCCGATTGCAGCTTGCGGGTTGCGTCTTCGTCGCGGATGCCCTGGCGGCGCAGTTCGAGTACGGTCGGGGTAATTGCGGCGATGCGTGCATCAATCCGGCTGCGCGCGTAATAGTCCAACGTGCTGCGCTTCTTGAGGTTGTTGAGCTGCACCAGTGCCTGCTCGGGACGGCCGTTCAGGTAGGCGGCCTCGGCCCACGCCTCGCCGGCACGTACGTCATCGCCGGCGATTTCGTTGGCACGGGCATACGCCTGCTGGAACAAAAGGTCGTCCGCGCCGGTGCCGAGCAATGGGCGCAGTGCCGCCACTGCCCGCGTTCCGGCGGCTGGTGTGTTGCGTTCGGCCAGCACCTGCGCGTAGCTCAGGACCAGCGCCCGATGAGTAGGCCGGCGCGCGAGCAGGCTCTCAAAGCGACGGTCGGCTTCGGCCGTGCGTCCGGCCTTGGCTTCGGCCACACCCAGGCTGATCTGCAACCATAGGCTGTCGGGGTGCGCGGCCTGCAGTGCGGTCATTTCACGCAGGGCGCCGGCTTCGTCACCTGTTTGCTGCTGGGCGAACGCCAGACCATAGCGCTGGGTGTCGTCCAGCGGCTTGTTTGCACGCATCTGCTGGTATTCACGGATCGCATGTGCCGGCGTGTTGGCGCTGAGCACGCGCAGGCGCTCGCGCGCCCAGCCGAAATCGCCTGAGTTGCCGCGTGCGCGCGCGCCGGTGCTAACGATCTGCATGCCAATTGGCAGTAGCGGATTGTTGGCGGTGCGCATGGTCGCGATCGGGGCGTTCTGTTCAATCGACGCCGCACGCTCACGGGCCTCGCTGATCCGGGTCAGGGTGATCGGGTGGGTCTGCAGGTAACCGGGGGTACGATTGCGCTCGTCGCCCTGGTTGACCCGAATCACCGATTGCAGTTTTTCGAAGAAATCAGCCATGCCTTCAGGGTTGTAGCCGCCGCGCGCCATGGCACGGATACCGATCCGGTCGGCCTCGGACTCGTTGTCGCGGGTGTAGTCGATCTGGCGCTGCTGCAGCAGGCCCATGCCGCCCAGCACTGCGGCCTGGGTGGCATCGCCACTGGACGTGCCGCCCGCCTGCTGCGCGGCAATGATGGCGCCGAGCATCGCAAGCATGATCGGGATGCTGTCGCGCTGGGCGCGTTCGGCGCCGCGCAGCACGTGCTGCTGGGTCACATGGGCGACTTCGTGAGAGAGCACGCCGGCGACCTCGTCTTCGCGGTCTGCGGCCAGGACCAAGCCTGCGTTGATCGCGATGTAGCCGCCGAGGGTGGCGAAGGCGTTGATCTGGCGGTCGCGCAGCATGAAGAAGGTGAAGCGTTGCTGCGGCTTGTCGCTGGCGCCGCCCAGGCGTTGCCCGACGTCGTCCAGCCACCCGCCCAGCAGCGGGTCATCGAGCACGTAGCCTTCATGGCGCAACTGGGCCAACGTCAGCGCGCCATATTCAGCCTGTTTGGCCGGCGACAGCACGCTGCCAGCCGACGAGCCGATGTCGGGGAGCCTGGCTTCCTGGGCAGATGCAGCGGCCGTGAACGCCAGTGCACCTGCAAGGGCGGCGGCGAGAAGAGAAGACTTGTGGCGCACGCGGATCTCCATGTATGCAGGATGGGCCCAGCGCCGAGCATGCGCGTGAACCGGGGTTGAAGCGTCCAGGACCGTCCAAAGACTGGAAAACCACTCGCGACGCCCGCATATTGCTTGGACATTTTGATACTGGCAGCCTGCCCAACCAGAACGGTTCGACACGGGCAAGCCACACATGTTCCAGGAGAACGACTTGACCGACGCAACCCTACACCCCGAACCCCCCGCTTCCGCCAACACAATCACGATCTATAGCAGCCTGATTTGCCCCTACTGCGTGATGGCGAAGAATTTCCTGCGCAGCAAGGGCCTGGCGTGGAACGAGGTCCGCATCGACAACGATCCCGCTGAACGCGAGCGAATGGTCGCCTTGACCAAGCGCACCAGCGTGCCGCAGATTTTTATTGGAGGCACGTATGTGGGTGGTTACGACGACCTCATGGCCCTTCACCGCGCGGGCAAGTTCGAGCCGATGCTGGGAGACACAGGTACATGAGCGCTAGCGAAGACGAACAGGATCGCCTGGCCGAATTCAGCACGTTCCGCACGCGAATGAACGAACGCATCCTGGCTGAGCCCAACCAGGTGGTGCGGCGCTTTTTCGCATTGGACACGCAGACTTACCAGGCCGGTGCGCTGGACGTAAAGACCAAGGAACTGCTGGGGCTGGTGGCATCGATGGTGCTGCGCTGCGACGACTGCATCAGTTATCACGTTGCCAAGTGCACGGAATCCGGGGTGAACCGCGAAGAGATGTTCGAGGCGTTCTCGGTGGCGCTGGTGGTCGGCGGCAGCATCGTGATCCCGCACCTGCGCCGCGCCGTGGATTTCCTCGATCGTTTGGAACAGGGCGAAGCGGCGCCAGATGCGCACGACCATGGCTGAGCGGGACCCCGTGGCATAATTGGCGGCTCACTTTCCTGTGCTGCAGCGCCTTCGCGTGCTGTGGCGCCAGCCTGGAACAGACCTTTATGACCACCACAATCACCGTCATCCGCGGCGATGGCATCGGCCCGGAAATCATGGACGCGACCCTGCATGTGCTTGATGTGATGCAGCTTGGCCTGACCTACGAATTCGCCGATGCCGGCTTGGTCGCGCTCGAGCGGCAGGGCGAATTGATTCCCGACGCGACCATGGATTCGATCCGCAAGAACCACATCGCGCTGAAGTCGCCGCTGACCACGCCGGTCGGCGGCGGATTCTCCTCGATCAACGTCGAGCTGCGCCGGCGCTTCGACCTGTATGCCAATGTGCGCCCGGCCAAGTCGTTCCCGAACACCAAGTCGCGCTTTCCCTCCGGCGTGGACCTGATCACGGTGCGCGAGAACACCGAGGGCGCCTACACCTCGGAAGGCCAGGAAACCTCGGCCGACGGCGAGACCGCGACTTCGATCATCCGCACGACCCGCAAGGGCTCCGAGCGCATCGTCCGCTACGCCTTGGAGTTGGCGCGCCGCACTGGCCGCAAGAAGGTCACCGTGGTGCACAAGGCCAATATCATGAAGTCCACGTCGGGGCTTTTCCTGAAGACCGCGCGTGAGGTGGCCCAGCAGTACCCCGACATCGAGTGCAACGAAATGATCGTGGACAACACCTGCATGCAGCTGGTGATGCGCCCGGAGCAGTTCGACGTGATCGTGACCACCAACCTGTTCGGCGACATCATTTCCGACCTGTGCGCCGGTCTGGTCGGCGGCCTGGGCCTGGCCCCGGGCGCGAACATCGGCCTTGATGCGGCGATCTTCGAAGCCGTGCATGGCTCGGCGCCGGACATCGCCGGCAAGGGCGTCGCCAATCCGTGCGCGCTGTTGCTGGGCGCGGCGCAGATGCTGGATCATCTGGCGCTGCCGGAGCAGGCCGAGCGCCTGCGCGCGGCCATCATCGCAACGCTGGACGCCAGGGACGGGTTGACGCCCGACCTTGGCGGGCAGGGCAACACCATGGGCTTCGCCAAGGCGATCGCCAGCAGGCTGTGACCCGAAGCATCGATCGCGGACCATGAGAAAGGGCGCCAATGGCGCCCTTTTTCGTTAGGTTGCGTAGTGTCTAGTTACGCGACTGCAGCTTGGACAGCAGGCGCAGCAGTTCGAGATACAACCAGACCAAGGTGATCATCAGGCCAAACGCGGCGTACCACTCCATGTATTTCGGCGCGCCGACTTCGACACCCTTCTCGATGAAATCGAAGTCGAGCACAAGGTTCAGCGATGCGATCACCACCACCACCAGGCTGAAGCCGATGCCGATCAGGCCGGATTCATGGATGTACGGGATCTGGACGCCGAACATCCCCAGCACGATAGTGGCCACGTAGATCAACGCCACGCCGCCGGTCGCCGCGACCACGCCGAGCTTGAAGTTCTCGGTGGCCTTGATCAGGCCAGAGCGGTAGGCGAACAGCAGCGCGAACATGATGCCGAAGGTCAACATCACCGCTTGCAGCACGATGCCCTGGAACTGTGCGTTGTAGATCGCCGAAATCGAACCGAGGAAAAAACCTTCGACCAGCGCATAAAGCGGTGCAGTGACCGGCGACCACGTTTTCTTGAAGATCGTCAGCAGCGCCAGGACCAGGCCGCCAATGGCGCCGCCCCAAAGGTACACCGACGCGCCGGCGGCGGCCTCGCCGGTCGGGGTCATCGTCTGGAACCAGGCAAAGGCTGCAGTGAGCACCGTCAGCAGCAACAACGTCGCGGTCTTGTTGACGGTGCCATTGAGACTCATCGCGCCGGCGTCGTTGCGAACGACGGTGCCGGTGCCGAGGTCGAGGAAGGTGCTTTCCTTGAGGGCGGGATTTCCGCTGCGCATGGTCGATCTTTCCTGTGCAATATCCGGCAAATGCCGTGGTCCGAGCATAGCGCAACATATGCGCACGCCAGGCTGAACGAGTGGTGCGAAAGGGGGGACTCGAACCCCCACGCCTTGCGGCACTGGCACCTAAAGCCAGGGCGTCTACCAATTCCGCCACTTTCGCGCGGGCTTAGTGTAGCTGGACCGCGCCGACGATCGCTAAAGAAAGCGCATCCCGGTGGCTTGCTTTTGTCGACAAGGAACAGTTGACAGAAGTCGAAAAAGAAAACGCCCGGCGTGTGGCCGGGCGTCTCGGGTCCTGGTGGGCCGTGAAGGATTCGAACCTTCGACCTATTGATTAAGAGTCAACTGCTCTACCAACTGAGCTAACGGCCCAAGCGCGAAATTGTAGCAAAAACTTCCAGCAAATTTGGGGTGGATGATGGGATTTGAACCCACGACCCCCGGAATCACAATCCGGTGCTCTAACCAACTGAGCTACACCCACCAAAGTTGTTTCCCGTCCTGTTGGCGCGCCCGGCAGGAATCGAACCTGCAACCGCCGGCTTAGAAGGCCGGTGCTCTATCCGGTTGAGCTACGGGCGCCCGAACGGATTGTCGCATCGAAGTCGGCCATTCGAGATCGAACCACGAATGGTCGGGGTAGAGGGATTCGAACCCCCGACATCCTGCTCCCAAAGCAGGCGCGCTACCAGACTGCGCTATACCCCGCCGACGGAACTTTCAGAACACGTGCGAGAACACTTGCAGGCTTCCGCGACGCGCCAGCGTGACGAACGGCCGGGCATTGTCCGGCCCCGCAGCCGGGCTGTCAACGCGAGTGGCTGCAAAAGATGACAGCAGCGCCGGCATCCGCCAAACTATCCCGTTCCGCGCCGCGGTGCGAGATCCGCGCGAGATCGTCAAGCAACCATCCCCACATGTAAACCGGGTTCCAGCGAACCCAGCCAGGAGCCATCGCCTCATGCAAGTTTCGGTCGAATCCGCCGGTAACCTCGAACGCCGCATCATCGTCAGCCTGCCAACCGGGGACGTTGACAACCAGGTGGACGGCCGCCTGCGCGAGATCGCGCGCACCTCCCGACTGAACGGCTTCCGCCCCGGCAAGGTGCCGACCAAGGTGATCGAACAGCGTTATGGCAGCCAGATTCGCGCCGAGATCCTCGAGGGCTTGCTGCGCGAAGGTATTGACCAGGCGGTGCGCGAGAATGAGTTGCACATGGCCGGTGCGCCGCAGATCGACGAATCCGACGAGGCTGGCGAGGGCGAACTGAAGTACGTGGCCTCGGTCGAGCTCGTGCCGGAGTTCGGCGAGCTGGACATGTCCACGCTGGAAGTCGTGCGCAATACTTCTGACGTGGTCGATGCCGATATCGACCGCATGCTGGTCAACCTGCAGCAGCAGCGTGCCAGTTGGAGCAAGGTCAATCGCGCGGCCCAGGCCGGCGACATGGCGAACCTGGAGACCTCCAACGTGATCGATGGCGAGCGCATGCCCGTCGAGGGCGTGGAGAAGACCAGTACGGTCCTGGGCAGTGGCGGCATGTATCCGCAGGTCGAGGCGGCCATCGCCGGCATGCAGCCGGGCGAGGAAAAAACCGTCGACATCAACCTGCCCGCCGACTGGCACATGCCGCAGTTCGCAGGCAAGACGGTCACGTCCACGTTCAAGCTGGTGGATGTCGCCGAGCAGGTCCTGCCTGAGATCGATGGCGCGTTCATCCGCAGCTTCGGCGTCAAGAGCGGCGACGCCGAGCAGTTCCGCAGCGAGATCCGCAGCAACCTGGAACGTGAACTCAAGGGCGCGTTGATGAACCGTCTGCGCCGCGAAGTCGGCGAGCAGTTGGTTGCCGCCTATCAGGACGTGGAATTGCCGCCGCGCCTGGTGGAGAACGAGGCACGCGCACTGCACGCCAATGCCACCGAGCAGGCACGCCGCCAAGGCCAGCAGATGGAGGCCGACCCGGCCGCGTTCAACGACACTGCACGCAAGCGGGTGCTGGTCGCGCTGTTGGTGGGTGAAGTGGCCCGGCGCAACACCCTGCGCTTGGAGCCGTCCCGCCTGAACGAGACCATGCAGCTGATTGCCTCGACCTACGAGCAGCCGCAGCAGGTCATTGACTTGTATCGCAATGACCCCCAACTCATGCAGGGCCTGCAGTCACGGGTGATGGAAGAGCAGGTGATCGACTGGATCGCCGAGCGCGCACAGCACACAGAAAAGCCGTTGAGCTTCCAGGAAGCGATCGGCCAGTAACTTCAATGAAATGACTGGGCATCCCCGACCTCAATTGCGAGACGACATGGATCAGCAGACCAAAGCCCTCAACCTCGTGCCGATGGTGGTCGAGCAGACCAGCCGCGGTGAGCGCGCATACGACATCTATTCGCGCCTGCTGAAGGAGCGGGTGATCTTCCTGGTCGGTGGCGTGGACGATCACGTGGCGAATGTGATCGTCGCGCAGATGCTGTTCCTGGAGGCTGAAAATCCCGAAAAGGACATCAGCCTGTACATCAATTCGCCCGGCGGCGTCGTCACCGCCGGCATGGCGATCTACGACACCATGCAGTACATCAAGCCGGACGTCAGCACGATCTGCGTTGGTCAGGCTGCCTCGATGGGCGCGTTGCTGCTGGCGGCCGGCGCCAAGGGCAAGCGCTACGCGCTGCCCAACTCGCGGGTGATGATCCACCAGCCGCTGGGCGGCTTCCAGGGCCAGGCGACGGATATCGAGATCCACGCCCGCGAGATCCTGTCGATGAAGCAGAATCTCAACGAGATTTTGGCCACGCATACCGGCCAATCGCTGGACACGGTGGCCCGCGATACCGAGCGCGACAACTTCAAGAGCGCCGAGGCCGCCCGCGAATACGGCTTGGTCGACGAGGTGCTGATGCGTCGCCCGGACGAATCGATCCAGGCGGGTTGAAGGCGCGATTTTAGCTTGATCCCGCCATCGTGACAGTGGCCACGGATGATTCGATCCGACCACTCGATGACCTGCTGGAACGACGCCCACGGGCGCTTTCAAGACATTCCTGCTCCCGGCTGGACCCACGGGAGCGTATGGTATCCTCGGGCCGAAGCCGCGTTGCGCGGCCAGTGAGTGGCGAATGAGCGAAGACCGTCAGGGACGCAGTACCGGCGACAGCACCAAGATCCTCTACTGCTCCTTCTGCGGGAAGAGCCAGCACGAGGTGCGCAAGCTGATTGCCGGGCCGAGCGTGTTCATCTGCGATGAATGCGTTGAGCTGTGCAACGACATCATCCGTGAGGAACTGGAGGAGAAGGCCCAGTCCACGCGCAGCGCGTTGCCGAAGCCGCGCGAGATCCTTGAAGTCCTCGATCAATACGTGATCGGCCAGGCGCGGGCGAAGAAAACCCTCGCCGTGGCGGTCTACAACCATTACAAACGCATCGAGAGCCGGCAGAAGTCGGACGATATCGAGCTGTCGAAGTCCAATATCCTGCTGGTCGGCCCCACCGGGTCGGGCAAGACCCTGCTCGCCGAAACCCTTGCGCGGATGCTCAACGTGCCGTTCACCATGGCCGATGCGACCACGCTGACCGAAGCCGGCTACGTCGGCGAAGATGTCGAGAACATCATCCAGAAGCTGCTGCAGAAGTGCGACTACGACGTCGACAAGGCGCAGCAGGGCATCGTCTACATCGACGAGATCGACAAGATCTCGCGCAAGTCCGAGAACCCCTCGATCACCCGCGACGTGTCCGGTGAAGGCGTGCAGCAGGCGCTGCTGAAACTGATCGAAGGGACCGTGGCCAGCGTGCCGCCGCAGGGCGGGCGCAAGCATCCGCAACAGGAATTCCTGCAGGTTGATACCCGCAACATCCTGTTCATCGTCGGTGGCGCATTTGCTGGTCTGGACAAGGTGATCCAGCAGCGTAGCAACGAATCCGGCGGGATTGGCTTCGGCGCCAAGGTCAAGAGTGTCGAGCGCAAAGCCAACATCGGCGATGTGCTGGCCCAGGTCGAGCCGGAAGACCTGATCAAGTACGGATTGATCCCCGAATTCGTCGGCCGCCTGCCGGTGGTCGCGACCCTGGAGGAACTCGACGAAGCGGCCTTGGTGCAGATCCTGACCGAGCCGAAGAACGCGATCACCAAGCAGTTCCGCAAACTGTTCGAAATGGAAGGCGTCGAACTGGAAATCCGCCCGGATGCCCTGGTGGCGATCGCCAAGCGCGCCCTCAAGCGCAAGACCGGTGCGCGCGGGCTGCGCACGATCGTCGAATCGGTACTGCTGGACACGATGTACGACCTGCCGTCACTGGAAAATGTGAGCAAGGTGGTGGTTGACGAATCGGTGATCGAGCACAAGTCCGAGCCTTACCTGATCTATCAGAACGCCGCATTCGACAAGGCTCAGGACAAGGATGCTGCTGCCTCGATCATGCCTGCATTGCCAAAGGCCGCTTCCGCGGACTGAATGACGGCGATGAGCTGACTGTGAGGCCGCCGCAAGGCGGCCTTTTCTTTGCAAGGGGGGCAAGGCCATTCCCATTGCGCTCTCTCGGAGCGCCGCTTGCATCCCGGGTCCCACACCCCCATAAACATGGCTGAGGCGGGCGCATCCGGCGCCGGCCTGCATCCTGCTGGAGTCCGCATGACCGCTACCCCCGCACTCGAAACTGAATCCCTTGCCCTGCCGGTGTTGCCGCTGCGCGACGTAGTGGTATTCCCGCACATGGTGATTCCGTTGTTCGTTGGTCGCGACAAATCGATCCGCGCGCTCGATATCGCGATGGAAGGCGACAAGCGCATCCTTTTGATCGCCCAGAAGTCCGCCGAGACCGACGATCCCGGCGCGGCGGACCTGCATGCGATTGGCACCCTGGCCCAAGTCCTGCAATTGCTGAAATTGCCCGACGGCACCATCAAGGTGCTGGTCGAAGGCTTGGCGCGCGCGCGCGTGGATGGTGTGGTCGAAGGCGATGGCGCATTGTCGGGGACCGGTGTGGTCTTGGATTCCGCCGACAGCCGCGAAGAGCGCGAGGTGGAAGCCATCGCACGTTCGTTGATGTCGATGTTCGAGCAATACATCAAGACCAACCGCAAATTGCCCCCGGAGTTGCTGCAGACGCTGTCCGGCATCGACGATCCCTCGCGCCTGGCCGACACCATCGCCGCGCACCTGGGCGTGCGCCTGGCCGACAAGCAGAAGTTGCTCGAGATCCTGGACACCGCCGACAGGCTTGAATTGCTTGTGGGGCTGGTCGATGGCGAGATCGACGTCCAGCAGATGGAGAAACGCATCCGCGGCAGGGTCAAGTCGCAGATGGAGAAGAGCCAGCGCGAGTACTACCTCAACGAACAGATGAAGGCGATCCAGAAAGAGCTCGGCGAGCTTGACGATGCGCCCAACGAACTTGACGAGCTCGCCAAGCGGATTGCAGACGCCGGGATGCCCAAGCCCGTGGCCGCGAAAGCCCAGGCCGAGTTCGCCAAGCTCAAGCAGATGTCACCAATGTCGGCCGAGGCGGGCGTGGTCCGCAACTACCTGGACTGGTTGCTGGGCGTGCCTTGGAAGAAGCGCAGCAAGGTCCGCAAGGATCTCAAGGCCGCGCAGGAGACTTTGGACGCAGACCACTACGGACTGGAGAAGGTCAAGGAACGCATTCTCGAGTACCTGGCCGTGCAGACCCGTGTGCGCCAGATGAAGGGTGCGATCCTGTGCCTGGTCGGTCCGCCCGGTGTTGGCAAGACATCGCTGGGCCAGAGTATTGCGAAAGCCACCAACCGCAAGTTCGTGCGGATGGCGCTCGGTGGCGTGCGCGATGAAGCGGAAATCCGTGGACATCGCCGGACCTACGTCGGTTCCATGCCGGGCCGTATCGTGCAGAACCTCAACAAGGCGGGCAGCAAGAATCCGCTGTTCATGCTCGACGAGATCGACAAGATGTCGATGGACTTCCGCGGCGATCCCTCATCGGCCCTGCTTGAGGTGCTTGATCCCGAGCAGAACCATGCGTTCAACGACCACTACCTGGAGGTCGACCTGGACTTGTCGGAAGTGATGTTCATCGCCACCGCGAATTCGCTCAATATCCCGGGTCCGCTGCTCGACCGCATGGAAGTGATCCGCATCCCCGGTTACACCGAGGAGGAAAAGCTCAACATCGCCACCCGCTACCTGATTCCCAAGCAATTCAAGGCCAATGGACTGCGCAAGGGGGAACTGAAGATCGCCGAAAGCGCGATCACCGACATCATCCGCTATTACACGCGTGAGTCCGGGGTGCGTAACCTGGAACGCGAGATCGCCAAGATCGCGCGCAAGGTGATCAAGGACATCGCGCTGGCCGGGCCAAAGGCCAAGGCCGGAAAGATACTGACGGTGAGCTCGAAGAACCTCGACAAATACCTGGGCGTGCAGCGTTACGATTTCGGTCGCGTTGAAATCGACAACGAAATTGGTCTGGTCACCGGCCTGGCCTGGACCGAGGCGGGTGGTGACCTGTTGCAGATCGAATCCACCCTGGTGCCTGGCAAGGGCCAGCTGATCCTGACCGGCCAGCTCGGTGACGTGATGAAAGAGTCGGCGTCGGCGGCGTTGTCGGTGGTTCGTGCGCGTACGGAACGCTTGGGGATAGATCTTGATTTCCTGCAGAAGTATGACGTGCACGTGCATGTCCCGGACGGCGCCACGCCCAAGGATGGTCCCAGTGCTGGCGCTGCCATTACCACTGCGTTGGTGTCGACGCTGACCAAGATCCCGATACGCGCCGATGTGGCGATGACGGGCGAGATCACCCTGCGTGGCAAGGTGACGGCGATTGGTGGCCTGAAGGAAAAACTGCTGGCGGCGATGCGTGGCGGCATCAAGACGGTGATCATCCCCGAGGAAAACCGCAAAGACTTGGCCGACATTCCTGCCGCGGTCACCCGGCACATGAAGATCGTCCCGGTCAAATGGATCGATGAGGTCCTGGACCTGGCCCTCGAACGGGCATTGCCCGGGCGGGTGCTGGCGAGTGACAGCGAACAACCGCCGTTGCCGAAAACAGAGAGCGACGCGCGTCCGGATGTGAAGCATTAGGCCGCGTTGCTTGCGCCACTCGTCGGCCACGGCTTGAAAGCCGCGCCAGCATTGGGTTTCCGTGTTGCATGCAAAAAAACGTGCTGGTATAACGGATACAACCGTGGAGCGCAGCCGATGCGCATCGCGGCAGCCAACCGATAGCCCGGCAGGGGAGCGCCGCGGCAATCGGTCACCGAACATTTCGTGCATATCCGCACTAGGGAGTTATCAAACACATGAACAAAGGTGAATTCGTCGATATGGTTGCAGAAAACGCCGAGCTGACCAAGGCCGATGCTGGCCGTGCTGTCGATGCGATGGTCGCTGCCGTCACCAAGGCCCTGAAGAAGGGTGACACGGTGACCCTGGTGGGCTTCGGTACCTTCTCGGTGCGCAAGCGTGCTGCCCGAACCGGCCGCAATCCGCGCACCGGCGAGGCCATCAAGATCAAGGCCTCGAAGAATCCTGCGTTCAAGGCCGGCAAGGCACTGAAGGATGCGGTCAACTGATCGGCATCAGCACCGTCTGAAAAGCCCGGCCCAAGGCCGGGCTTTTCGTTTGTGGGCGTGGCCTGCGATAATTGCCCTAGCCGGGTGCTTAGCTCAGCGGTAGAGCGGCTCCTTTACACGGAGCGGGTCGGGGGTTCGATCCCCTCAGCACCCACCAGGTCTTGCGCAGGTTCGGAGTAGCCGCTAACATTGCTCGTCTCAGCGGAGTGGTAGTTCAGTCGGTTAGAATGCTGGCCTGTCACGCCGGAGGTCGCGGGTTCGAGTCCCGTCCACTCCGCCACTTATGAGTTGAAGAAGGCGCCGGAAACGGCGCTTTCCTTTTTTGTGATCACAGCCGCGCGAGCGAGCGGCCGCATGGCGCGCTAAACTAGGCGGCTACGCCCCACGACCACTCATTCGCCATGCTGCAGAAACTCCGCGACACGACTTCCGGCTGGATCGCTACCGTGATTCTCGGATTGCTGATCGTTCCATTCGCGTTCTTCGGCATGGAGTCCTACATGTCGCAGCGGACGGAAACCTATGCGGTGCGCATCTCGCAACCACCCTCGTGGTGGCAATCGGCACCGCAGGCGTGGCCCGTGAGTTACCTGTGGCGCACGCATGACATCGAGAACGCGGAGTTCCGCCAGCGTTTCGAACAGGCGCGCGCGCGCGCGCGGGACGAACAGGGCGATAAATTCGATCCCAAGGCGTTCGAATCGGTCGACAACAAGCGCAAGGTGCTTGACGACATGATCGACGAGCAGGTCATGCGACTGGCCGCTGAGCGCGACCGCATCGTGATCAGTGATGCTCAAGTGCGCAATGCGATCCAGGCGCTCCCCGACTTCCAGGTGGATGGCAGGTTCGACGCCGACCGCTACCAGTTGCTGCTGGCTTCGCAGACCCCGCAACAAACTCCGCGCGAGTTCGAGCAGCGCATCCGTGACAATCTGCAGTTCGGGCTGATCCCGAGCCGGCTGGCCACGACTGCCTTCGTGACCGATGCCGAAGTGGACCGCGTGCTGCGTCTGCTGGGCGAACAGCGCGACGTCAGTTTCGTGATGCTGCCGGTGACTCCGGCAGATACCATGCCGGTGACGCCGGTCCAGATCCAGGACTGGTACAAGGCCCACACCGACGACTATCGACAGCCGGAAACCGTACGCCTGGAATACGTGGAAGTGGATGGCTCGAAGTTGCCGCCACCGGTCGTGGACGAGGCGGCGCTGCGCAAGCGCTATGACGAGGAAGCGGTGAAATTCTCGACCGCCGAACAGCGGGAGGTCTCGCATATCCTGGTGCAGGTTGCCGCCGACGCCAGCGAGGCGGTCCGCAAGGCGGCCGAGGTGCGTGCCACCAAGCTTGCAGCCGAAGCGCGCGCCGCGGGCGCGGATTTCGCCGCGTTGGCCAAGGCCAACAGCGACGACGCCGGTTCCAAGGACAAGGGCGGCGACCTCGGCCTGATGACCAAGGGCAGTCTGCCCGGGCCATTCGAGGACGCAGCATTCGCGATGAAAACGGGTGAAGTCCGTGGCCCGGTCAAGAGCGATTTCGGCTGGCACATCATCAAGGTGGGTGAGATCCGAACCGGCACGCAGCGTCCCTTCGAGGAGGTCCGTGCCCAGCTGGAAACCCAGATGCAGGAGTCCGAACGCGAGCGTGCCTATAACGAGCTGAGCGGGAAACTGGTGGACCAGGTCTACAAAAGCCCGAACTCGCTGGAGCCGGCCGCGCGGGCCATGGGGCTGGTGGTACAGACGACGCCAGCGTTCTCGCGTGGCGGAGGCGCCGGCATCGCCGCGGACCAGAAGATCGTGCGCGCAGCGTTCTCGGAAACGCTGATGCAAGACGGTACCGCGAGCGATCCGATTGAACTGGGACCAAACCACAGCGTGATGATCCGGGTGATCGAGCACAATCCGGAGCGCCCGCGAGCGCTGTCCGACGTATCGGGCGCGGTGGTTGCCGCGATCCGCAGCGACCGCCAGCGCAAGGCTGCCGAGGCGGCAGCTGATGCCATGGTCAAGGCCGCCAAGGCCAGCAGCCTGGCCAAGGCCGCTGCCGACGCCAACCTGACGATGACGGAAATGAACGGCGTGGCGCGTGGCAACCCGATCCCATCACGGCCGGCGGTGGATGCGTTCTTCGCCACCCCGCGACCGCAGGACAATCTGATTCCGGTCTCCAAGGTCGAGATCGGGGGCCAGTACATCGTCTACGCGATCCGCGCTGTGCGCGATGGCGACCTTACCAAGGTCACCGCCGGGGAACGTGACGCGCTGCGCACGCAACTGTCCAACGTTTCCGGCGGCGATGCCCAGCAGGCCTATGTGCGTGCTTCTCGGGCCAAGTACAAGATCAAGGTGGCCGAAGACCGGCTTTGATGGCCCGCTAAGCTCCCAGCAAAACGCCCCGCGATGCGGGGCGTTTTCATTGATGCCGACGCAGATCGCGTCACTCGATGCCGCTCATGCCCATGATGTTGTAACCCCCGTCGACATAGGTGATTTCGCCGGTGATGCCCGCGGCCAGGTCAGAGCACAGGAATGCGGCGGCGTTACCCACATCCTCGATGGTCACCACCCGCCGCAGCGGCGCGGAGGCCTCGAACTGGGTCAGCATCTTGCGGAAGTTGGCGACACCTGAAGCCGCCAGCGTGCGGATCGGGCCGGCCGAGATCGCGTTCACGCGCGTACCCTCCGGCCCAAGCGCCATCGCCATGTAGCGCACCGTGGCTTCCAGGCTGGCCTTGGCCACGCCCATGGTGTTGTAGTTGGCCAGCGCGCGTTCGGCACCCAGGTAACTCAGGGTCAGGACCGCGCCATTGCGGCCCTTCATCATCGGCCGCGCCGCCTTGCCCAGCGCCGCCAGTGAATAGGCACTGATGTCGTGGGCGATGTGGTAATTCTCGCGGGTGATGCCATCCAGGAAGTCACCCTCGATCGCTTCGCGCGGGGCGAACGCGATGCAGTGGACCAGGATGTCAAAGCCGTCCCAACGCTGCCCCAGTGCCTCGAAACAAGCATCGATCTGCGCATCATCGGCCACGTCCAGGGGCAGCACGATGTCGCTGCCGTACTCGGCCGCAGCCTTCTCGACCCGTGATTTGAGCTTGTCGTTCTGGTAGGTCAGCGCCAGTTCCGCGCCCTGTCGGTGCATGGCATCGGCAATGCCACTGGCGATCGAGCGTTGGCTGGCGATGCCCGTGATCAGTGCGCGCTTGCCCTGTAGGAATCCCATGGTCTCTCCTGTGGATGAGTAGCGGATGTGCAGCGCCTGCGCGCTTACGCGCTCGTGCGAATGCTCTAGTTTGCCTTGCCGTTGCGGTCCGGGCCAGCGGCCGCATGCGCCATGACTGGCGCGAGCACTTCGCGATGGCCGCTGTGCCAGCCGGGATTGAGGGCCGCCACCAACGTCGGATCGAGGCCATGGGCGCGCGCCCAGCCCCGTAGGTTGCGGGTACCGGTGGGCAAGGTGCGCGGCGACAGGCGAGGTACTGGACGATCAAAGGCGTTTCGCCAGCGCAGGCGCTTGTGATGTTCGTCAAACAGGCAGGCGATGGCGTGCAACTTGAGCGGATAGCTGCGGGTAATCGTGGACAACTGGCGCCCGCCCTTGCGCCGCGAGGCCTTCAGCGCCCCATCGCCAGCGTTGTAGGCCATCGCGGTCTGCCGCCACTGGCTGCCGAACATGCGGTGCAGGCGCTTCAAGTAAGCAACCGCGGCGCGGGTGGAGCTGGCCGCCGACATGCGCTGGTCAGCCCCTGGAGTGACTGGCAGGCCATGCCGGCGTGCGGTCGCACGCGTGAATTGCCAGAGACCGGCAGGGCCGCCGATGCTGCGCACGTCGGCGTGGTAGCGGCTTTCGACAAACGGGATCAATGCCAGTTCGCTGGGCAGGCCAGCCTCACGTACTTCGTCCAGGACGTAGCCGAACAGCGCGAGCGCGGCTTGGTCCTGTCTGGCCAGACGGGTGGCGGCGCGGGCGTAATGCAGGCGCCAGCGCAGGCTGGCATCGCTGCAACCAGGCGCGGCCAATCCCTGCTGGAACCGCTCGATGATGTCGCTGCCGTCGCGGGTGGGCGCCACCGGGTCCGCCATTGCCGCTCCGCTGGAAGCCAGCAGGAACAGGTACATGCATCGCACGAGACGCCTCATCCGCAAAAGTTATCCTTCCATCGGCGCAGTTCGGCAAAGGTCTCGACATCGTCGATCAACCCGCACCCCAACCGGTCCGCGACCGCTGCTCGGACGGCCTCGGTGTCGCTGCGAAGAAACGGATTGCAGTCACGTTCCGATCCCAGGGTGACCGGCAGGGTCGGCATGCCGACATCGCGCGATGCACGCGCCTGCGCGGCACGTTGGCGCAATTCGCTGTTGTCGGGATCCACCCGCAGCGCGAACGCGGCGTTTGCCACCGTGTATTCGTGGCCGCAACACACATGGGTCTCGTTGGGCAGCGCGGAAAGCCGCCGCAGGGACGCCAGCATCTGCGCAGGCGTGCCCTCGAACAGGCGGCCACAGCCCAGGCTGAAGAGCGTATCGCCGCAGAACAAAACGCCTTCGCCGTGGAACGCGACATGGCTCAGGGTATGCCCCGGAATCTCGAGGACGTCGAACCGCCACGGGCCCACCTGGGCGATGTCGCCGTCCGCCACATGCCGGGTGGCGGTGGGGATGCGGTCGTCGCGTGGTGCGATCACCGGCAGCTGCGGCCAGCGCTGCAGAATCTCCGGTACGCCGCCGATGTGATCGGGATGGTGGTGGGTCAGCAGGATTCCGTGCGGATCCGCTGCTTGCTCCAGCGCAGCCAGCACCGGCGCGGCCTGGCCGGGGTCCACGATCAACGCACGGCCGTCCTCATCCGACAGCAGCCAGATGTAGTTGGCAGTGAGCGCGGGCACAGGTTGCAGTCGCATGCTGATCCTTTCCGTGACGCGGCGCGGGCTTTCCCGCAAAATCGCACCATGCCCTTGCCTGTATTTCGCCGTCAACCCGAACCCGCTGCCGCCGCAGCGTGGTTTGCCGGCTTTGCCGGGCAGGCGGTCCTGGCCAGCGAGGCCGACCTGCTGCGGCGCGCGTGCGAGGAGCGACCCGGCCAGCTCGGCTTGTGGCTGCAGCCGGGCGTGATCGACCTTGATGATGCCGGCTACTGGGATGTCCGAGGATTGCGCCTGCACGCGGCGGGAGACGGATTCGGCGGGGACGTACGCTGTGGCGGGGCGTTGCCGCTTGCCAGTGAGTCGTGTGCGATCGTCGTGGTCCAGCATCTGGCGGACATCAGCACCGAGCCTGCGGACCTGCTGGCGGAGTGCGCGCGGGTATTGATCCCGGGCGGGCGCCTTTGGCTGCTTGCCCTTAATCCGCTGGCACCGTATCGCCTGCGCTGGCGCACGCAGGGACTACGCGCCGCCGAGCCCGTGACCTGGCGCCGCCGCCTGCGTGCGGTCGGGCTGGCGCCCGAGCCCTTGGCGCAAGGTCTCGGCCCGACCTGGAAGGTGTCGGTTGACCCTCGCATGCAGGATGGCGCCGGCTTGCGCTCGGCATTCCTGCTGCGGGCGGAAAAGCGCAGGATTCCGCTGACGCCCACGCGCGCGCGCGCCAGGGCCAAGCTTCGACTGCAACCCGGATTGCCGGCCGCATGACGGTCGCGCGCAAGCGAGTGGAGGTGCATACCGATGGGGCCTGCCTGGGCAATCCCGGCCCCGGTGGCTGGGGCGCGCTTCTGCGCTGGGGCGAGGTCGAGCGTGAACTGTCCGGTGGCGAGCCCGACAGCACCAACAACCGCATGGAACTGATGGCGGCCATCATCGCGCTGGAAACGCTGCGCGAGGCCTGTGATGTCATCCTCACCACTGATTCGCAATACGTCCGCCAGGGCATCACCCTGTGGATCGCAAACTGGGTGCGGCGCGGCTGGAAAACCTCGGGTGGCGAGGCGGTCAAGAATCGTGACCTGTGGGAGCGGCTGCACGCGGCTGCCAGCCGGCACGCGGTGGATTGGCGCTGGGTCAAGGGCCATTCCGGCGACCCCGACAACGAGCGCGTGGACCAGTTGGCCCGCGACGGCGCGATCAGGATCAAGGCGTCGAAAGGCGCATGAGGGTTCGTGAGGCAGGCATCGTGAGACAGGCATCGTGAGACAGGTTGTCCTGGATACCGAAACCACTGGCCTGAGCTGGGAAAAGGGCAACCGCGTGGTCGAGATCGGCTGCGTGGAGTTGTTCGAGCGTCGTGCGACCGGGCGCACCTTCCATTGCTACTTGAATCCGGACCGCGAGTTCGAACAGGGTGCGCAGGAAGTCACCGGCCTGACCCGGGAGTTCCTGGCCGACAAGCCGCGCTTCGCCGAGGTGGTCGATGAATTCCTGGTGTTCGTCGAGGGCGCGGAGCTGGTCATCCACAACGCCGCGTTCGATGTCGGCTTTCTCAATGCGGAACTGGCGCGGCTGGCGGCGGGCCATGGCCGCATCCAGGAGCGTTGCACGATCGAGGACTCCCTTCTGCTGGCGCGGCAACGATACCCGGGACAGCGCAATTCGCTGGATGCATTATGCAAGCGCTTGGGCGTGGACAACTCGCATCGGCAATTGCACGGCGCGCTGCTCGACGCGCAACTGCTGACCGAAGCCTATCTGGCGCTGACCTCAGGGCAGGAAGAGATCGGATTCGTGAGCGAAAGTGCTGTGCTGGTCCAGGTGGTCGTGCCCGTGCTTGAGGGTGGCCTGGCCTCCTCACGACCGCGAGTCTGCATCGATGACGAGGAATGCAACGCGCACATGGCCCGTCTGCGAGCCCTGCAAGAGACGTCCGGTCACTGCCTGTGGCTGGCGCTGGAAGCGGTCCCCGCCGGCTAGCGGCTCAGTGGCGGCGGACCAGTACCACCGTCACGTTGTCGGATCCGCCACCGTCGAGCGCCGCTGCCACCAATCCATCCACGCATTCCTGCGCGCTGCATTCCTGATGCGCCAGCACCCGGGCGATGCTGCCGTCGTCGACCTCTTCGGTCAGGCCGTCGCTGCACAGCAGCAGTTGCATCCCGGGGCGCAGCTCGCCGGAAAGGCTTTCCACGTTCAGCTGCTTCGGATCGGTGACGCCCAAGGCCTGGGTCACCACATTGCGATGCGGATGGCTGCGGGCCTGGTCGGCGGTGATGGCACCGGTGGCGATGAGTTCCTGCACATAGCTGTGATCCTGGGAAATCTGGGTCAGCTGGCCATCGCGCCACAGATAGATCCGACTGTCGCCGACCCAGGCCACCTCGAAGCGGTTGCCATCGATCCGCGCGACCACGACCGTGGTTCCCATCGGCAGGCTGTCTCCACGGCGCTTGGAGCAGCGGATGATTTCCTCGTCGGCGGTGCGGATTGCCTCGGGCAACGGCGTGCCGGCGCGAATTTCGCGCACGATGGCTTCGCGGGCCAGGGCACTGGCAACTTCACCGAACTCGTGCCCACCCATGCCGTCGGCGACCAGCCAAAGACCGAGCTCACTGTCGCCGTAGTAAGTGTCCTCATTCAGTTCCCGGCGCAAACCGACATGGCTGAGGTGTCCGAATTCGATCATGCAGTGGAATTTCGTCCGGGGTCTGAAGGGGGTTAACGCGATCGTGGTGGGGAACCGGACGCGCGTGGTGAGAGTGTGGCTTGGGAAGTGGAGATTGTGCGAAGGGTAGGAAGGATTGGCTGATTGTCAGGGGGGATAGACGCGGCACTTCCTGTGCCGCCCCCTTTGGGCAGCTTTCAGCTGTCCTGATTCGTTCCAGACGAATCTGTCGAACCCCGTAGAGGGTTCTCTTCCGCCGCCTTTCCATCAGACAAGAAAAACGCCCACAAGGGGCGTTGCTCTTGTCTGGCGGAGAGGGGGGGA